>NZ_NFLA01000059.1:0-13948 GCF_002160675.1 Erysipelatoclostridium sp. An15 | reverse complement strand
TATTTGATTATGTAAACTGGTATAATAATATCAGGATACATGGTTCACTTGATTATAAAACACCTGTTGAATTTAGAATGTTCTCATAGAAATTGTCCAAAAAAGTGTTGACAATCCATATTTACTGGTTGTAGTAGTCAGACAGATATATCGGATGATACAGCCAATAACAATCGTTCAACAGATAATGTGACAGAAAATGAAAATAACAATAACACACCAACTAACAAAACAGATGATTGGTATGCTCAATTTGAAAATGGCTTGAAAGAAGGAAACATTGATTATTCTTCTAAAAATGTCTTAGATGCAACAAATGTTGGTGGTGTAGAAGGTTATCGTTATGTAACGGATAATGGAAATATTGACGTTTATCGTTATGAAGATGGTGATGAGTTTGAACGTATCATGGATGAAAAAACAATTGGTGATGATAAAAAGAAAGTAGAAGTCAATGACCATATGGTGATTGTATCTGATGGGTTATCAGAAGATGTATTGGATATATTTAGAAATTTAAAATAAATAGGAAAGGTCTTGTAGAAATACAGGACTTTTTTGTACTGTTTGACTATAATATAATCAAAAAGAAAGGAAAAATCATAATGAAGCTTATCACAACAGGAACAGAAAATTTTAAAGAATTCATTGATAAGATTTATTATTATGTTGATAAGACAATGCTTATAGATGATGTCTTAAGCGATAAGGTCATGTTGTATACAAGCCCTAGACATTTTGGAAAGACATTAAACATGAGTATGCTTTATTATTTCTTTTCTAATCAGGAAAAAGAAAATGCTTATCTTTTTGAGGGTTTGAATGTATCAAAACATCAATATCTCATGCTTCATCAAAATTAATATCCTGTCATTTTTCTATCTTTGAAAGATATGAATGCAATACTTTTCAATCTCAGATTTATATTTTTGCCAATATCATTGCAAATATTGTTGATAAATATAGTGATATACAAAATAGTGATATAAACATCAATATTAATGAATTACATATGTCTTTAAAAGATATTTCATCTATTCTATTTAACTATTATCATCAAAAAGTCATCATTCTCATAGATGAATAATACAAAAAGACAAAAAACGTTGATTTTATCAACGCTTTTTTGTTTAAAAATATTATTTAAGTTTGTTTAAATCGAAATCAATAAGTTAAGCAACTTTTTGATTAATTAAGTTTAAAATTGTTACATAGAATTAGTAGTGATATGATGGATATATTATTATAATTTAAAATGAAATTAAGAAATAATTTTTTATAAGTTTTAAAAATTCTTGGGGCAATTGAATTTATTCCCAATTGAATATATGAAATGTTAACAAATAGCCAATTGATTGGCTTTAAAAAGAAGTAAAATGGTTATACTAAATAATAAATCATAAAATATAACAATATATATCTATAAGTACAAACATTTGCGTTTATACTTATAGATATATATTGATTTTTTAGTTTGTTAAATGATATTATATCTATAAGTACAAACGTAAATGATTAAAGATGGAGGTGTAATATGATAAAACGTGATTTTTATTTAGAAGAATTGAAATCAAGTATGTGGGATGGACAAATAAAAGTAATTACTGGCTTGAGAAGGGTTGGAAAATCGGTACTTTTATTTGAATTGTTTAAGAATTATTTATTGTCTATAGGAGTATTAGAAGAAAACATTATAATAATTTCATTAGATCAGAGAAAGTATTACAAATATCGAAATCCTATCTTATTATGTGATTATGTTGAATCTATTATAAACAATAGTAAAGATCAATATTATGTTTTTATTGATGAAATTCAAATGAGTATAAAAACTATTGATAAAGAAAATGGTAATATTGAGGTCACTATATACGATATGCTCAATGAATTAAAATCATATAAGAATTTAGATGTCTATGTTACTGGCTCTAATTCAAAAATGCTGGCTAGTGATATTTTGACTGAATTTAGAGGACGCTCTACTCAGATTCATGTTTATCCTTTATCATTTGAAGAATATTATTCTTTTAAAGGTGGAGATGAAGCGAGATGTTTAAATGAATATATGCTTTATGGGGGCATGCCTAGATTAACGGAATTAAATGATGATAATGCTAAAAAAAGATATCTAATCTCGCTGTATGAAGAAGTTTATATCAAAGATATTAAAGAAAGAAATGGAATAGAAAGAGAAGATATATTAGAAGAGATACTTGATTATTTATCATCACAAATTTCTTCGTTAACAAATCCTACAAAAGTTGCAAATGTGATATCTAGTGAGAAAAAAGAAAAAATTGACAATAATCTTGTCAGCCATTATATAAATCATTCGGTCAATGCTTTTTTGATTTTAATCGCTAAAAGATATGATATCAAAGGAAAATCATATTTCAAATATCCAAATAAGTATTATTTTACAGATGTTGGCTTAAGAAATGCACGTTTGAATTTTAGACAGTTTGATCCGGGACATTTAATGGAAAATATAATTTATGTTGAGTTGAAGAGAAGAGGCTACTCAGTAGATATTGGTGTGGTATATGATCGACATAATAGAACAACAGCTGTTAAAGAGGTAGACTTTGTAGTTAACGATGGGGATAGAAGAATATATATACAGTCTGCATTAAGAATGGAAGAAGACAGTAAAATAAATTCTGAAATTCATTCGTTGATGTTAACAAATGATTTTTTTAAAAAAATAATTATTAGAAATGATATCTATCATAATTATTATGATAACGATGGTATTTTTCATTGTAGCTTGATTGATTTTCTGTTAAACAGAGTAGATTTATTTTAATTAAGAATATTATATATTATAGAGATAGGTTCTTTTTTTATTTGATGATAACATAAGAAAATAGAAGGATAAAATAAGTTGATTGATTCAACAAATTTTATTCCTTCTTAATTTTTATTTACCCATTATTGAGTAAGAACCTAGAGATTTAATGCTCTTTTTATATAGATTTTTGGTAAATATTGCAATTGCTGATATGGTTTGGACAGAAATAAAGAAGATTCTTGATTTTAATTAAAATTTTGTTTGATTTTGGTTTATTTTTTATGAAAAAATAAGATTTTTGCTTTGAAAAGCTAAATATTGTTTTCTCTTTTTTATATGATTGCTAATATTGATTTAAGGTGTCATAATATTCTTAAAGGATGAGGGTTACTTAATAGGAGGGATATTTATGCCATTAGAAAGAGGTGCAGCAATTATAATTGGCTTTGCAATGATTTGTGTGTCGATCTATTATTATTTTTCTAAGAAACCAGTAACTATATATAATAATTCAAATCCACCAGGAGTAGATCAGATTACTAATGTCAGATCATATAATCATGCAACTGCACGGCTGATGCTGGTTTATGGAGTAATTTTTATTTTTGAAGGATTAGTTATTACTAATAAGTTAATATGTTTTTTTCTTGTGGTTTTGACAGTCATGCCAGGTATAGTAGTGGTAATGGCAATATTTGAAAGTTTTATTTTAAAAAAGTATCTAAAATAATGATTATTAGAATAGAAAGTATATCTTTTATTTTAATGAATATTAAAAAAGTTAATAAATGAGATGATCACCTTCCATTAGATGGCACATGGAAACATTGTCAAGGAAGATTTTATATTGAAATGAAGAAATAACAGAATATAAAAGAACTTAATTTTGGTATTACGAAAATCTGCAATTTTCTAAATATTATTTGCTTAAGATGATAATCGTGGTTACTATCCTGATTATGTATCAAAAAGAATATTAGGAGAAAAATTAATTGAAATACTTACACAACAATAAGATTCTATTTTCAGATAATTAATAAATAGTTACTATTTGGGTTAAAAATGTAAGAATTTATTTTTTATATTCAACAATTTTTAAAGTTTGTTTATAGTTATAATATTTTTGATGAATTATTATCATATAAAGAGGATTTATTGACAAGCAGTTTTATTGATGTAGAATTATTTTATAGAGTTAAAAGAGTAAAGTAAAAAATGAAGAAGAATTAGGTGAAGATTATAGCAATGAAGCAAGTGTTTTAGTATCTTATAAATATATAGGTGCTGAAAATTTAGAAGATCGCGATGTTTTGACTTTAACTAAATTTGATGACGATGGTGATCCAACAATAATGGCTATTGCGGCAACTGATCGAGAGAAAAAACAGTTACAGTACCAGTAGGTGAATATATGTTGACTTCTAATTATTTACAAGAAGAATATTTTGAGATTGAAAATCAAGATCAGCGTGTTTATATTACCTGTGATTATAATGAAGGCAAATTTACTATTGATATTTCAGATGATTCTTAAAACCAGTATAATATTTACTACATATAAAAATTTAGAAGATGAGTTATATAAAGCTCATCTTTTTGATATTTTAGAATGTAAATAGTATTTTCAAATTAAATAATGAATAAATAAAAAAATGTAAATGATATTTCAATGTCATTTACATTTATTTTTTTGATCTTTTTTCTATGAAATAATGAACTTGCAAAGGAGGAAGATTTATGGAAGAAAGATTACAACATCAAAAAATACCAAAATTATTATTTACACTAGCAATTCCATCGATATGTGGACAGATTGTTACATTAATTTATAACATGGTTGATCGTATGTATATAGGAAGATTACCAGATGGAGCTTTGGCAATGGCAGCTATTGGTTTATGTGTGCCACTTACAACTATTATTACCGCATTTAATGGTTTATTTGGTCGTGGTGGTGCACCATTAAGTTCAATTTTACTAGGAGAAAAGAAGAAAAAAGAAGCAAATAATATTTTAACAACAAGTTTTATTTGTTTAGTTATTACTTCTTTTATCATTACAACAGTTGTCTGGTTATTTCAAGATCCACTTTTATATCTATTTGGTACTAATCAGGAAACTATTCAATATGCAAGAGATTATATTTCTATTTATGCTTTAGGAACGATCTTTATCCAGCTTACTGTTGGGTTGAATTATTTTGTAAATGCTCAAGGATATACTCGTTTTAGCATGTTAACGGTATTACTTGGGGCTGGACTTAATATTATATTAGATCCTCTGTTTATTTATCAATTTAATATGGGCGTTAAAGGAGCAGCAATTGCAACTGTTTTATCACAAGCGGTTTCTTGTCTATTTGTCATTGGTTTCTTTTTAGGTAAAAAAACAATTTTAAGGATTCAGTTTAATCGTTTTCGTATTAAATGGTCTGTTTTAAAAAGAATATTGATGTTAGGTTCTTCGCCATTTTTTATGTCGGCATCAGAAGGATTACTTACAATTTGTTTTAATCAGCAGTTATTAAGTTTTGGTGGTTCATTAGCAGTTAGTGCCATGACGATCATGACATCAATGTATCAATTTGTCTTATTACCAATTGAAGGTGTTGCTTCAGGTAGTCAACCGATTATTTCTTATAACTATGGCGCTAAAAATTATCAACGATGCAAGGAAACAATATCTTTAGCAATGAAAGCTACATGTTCATACAGTCTAGTGATTGTTTTATTGATGGAGTTATTTCCACAGATCTTTGTTGGTATCTTTACAAGTGATAACGAGCTTTTAAGACTAGGAGGCTGGATGTTAAGAATCTATATTTTAGGTGGTTGTATCATGGGAATTAATTCAACCTGTCAGCAATCATATAATTCGTTAGGAGAAGGTAAAATGTCATTTTTCTTTGCTTTTTATCGCAAAATTATTTTACTGATCCCTTTAATCTTTATTCTACCAATGTTTTTTGAAAATCAGGTTTTAGCGGTAGTTTTAGTTGAACCAATATCAGATTTTATTACCACTATAACAAACTATATCTACTTTCATAAAATCTTTCTTCTAAAAAAGCTTTCAGTAAATGATATTGAAAAAGAATATCATATTATTCAAGAAGTTTAAAAAAGTTAATTTATAAAAATATTATAAAGGAGAATTTAAAATGAATATTAATACTAAAGTTAAATTATGTTGTTGTCAAAAAATGCCGATTGTTGCTTTAGGGGTATGGCAAAGTGGTAAAGATACTAAACAGGCGGTTTTAGATGCACTAAAAGTTGGCTATCGTCATATTGATACGGCAGCATGTTATGGAAATGAAGAAGCAGTTGGTATGGCTATTAAAGAAAGCGGGATTCCAAGAGAAGAAATCTTTATTACTACAAAATTATGGAATGATGATATTAGAAAACACCACACTAAAGAAGCGCTTCAAGAAAGTTTGCGTAGATTGCAGGTTGATTATGTAGATTTATATTTAATTCATTGGCCAGTAGAAGGGTATATTGATGCTTATTTAGAAATGGAAAAGTTAAAAGAAGCCGGTTTGATTAAAAGTATTGGTGTTTCTAATTTTAGAAAATCTCATTTACAAAATCTTTTAGCAAATGTTCATAAGATTCCTAGTGTTAATCAAATTGAGATTAACCCTCAAATGCAAGATGAAGAAACAATTGAATTCTGTCAGGAAAATAAAATCGTATTAGAAGCCTGGTCGCCACTAGGAAGTGGGGCATGTTTACACATTCCAGCGATTGAAATGATTGCTAAAAAATATCATAAATCATCAGCACAAATTATTTTAAGATGGTTATTACAAAGACATATTGTTGTATTACCAAAATCTATTCATAAAGATCGTATTGAAGAAAATATTGATTTATTTGATTTTGAATTAACAGATGAAGAAATGAGCTTAATGAATGCCTTAAATCAAAATAAAAGGACTGGTCCTGATCCAGATGATTTCGATTTTTAAATATCGAGTGATGAAATATTATAAAAACAGCTATTTGAGTTATTTATTGATGTATTTCTTTTACTTCTTCTCTTTAGCTGTTTTTTCAGGATATATATCTGTTTATTTAATGGATAAGGGCTATCAAAGTACTCAAGTATCTTTTGTTGTATCATGCTCATTTGTCTTATCAATGATTATTCAACCTATTGTAGGATATTTAAATGATCATTATCATCAAAAAAGATTGAATATGATAATTTTATTATTGGCAGCAATGCTAGGAATCTGCTTTATTTTTGCTAAAAATATATATACGATTGCTCTGATTTATAGTCTTGCTTTAGGTTTATTTAACAGTGCTAATCCGGTTATTGAAAATATGGCCACATTATCACGTTTTCAATATGGCAAGATAAGAATCTGGGGAACGATTGGTTATGCAGTTGCATCAAAAATATCAGGAATCATTTATGAATATGTTTTTCCTGAAGCAATGTATATTTTCTTTACAATTGGTCTGTTTATTTGTGTTATCGGTATCTATGGAACAAGTAATATTAAACAGGCAACAGTTCGAAAAAAAGAAAAGAGCCGGGGCTTAGTGCAAAAGAATTTTATAATTTATTTAATTATCGTATTTCTTTTTTACGGTATTACAAACACTAATACCACTTATTTACCGGCAATGTTTCAAAATAATGGCTTGTCAATGAATACAACTTCATCAATTATTTTTATACTAACATTATCAGAATTACCGGTTATTTTCTTTTCTAACCAGTATATGAATAAACTAACTAATAAACAATTATTAATAGGTGTTTTTATTTTGTTGATCATTCAGTTTTTTACTTATAGTTTTATTCATTTACCACTTATAATTACCATTGTTTCTATTTGTACTAAAGCTGTAGCAACAATGTTATTTATTATGTTGAATTTAAAGATTGTTTCGACAATTGTAGAAACAAAATATCAAATGAGTGCTTTAGCCCTCGTTCAAACATGTCGTAATTTAGGGTCAATTGTTTTTCAAATTATAAGTGGCTATTTGATAGATATCTATTCATATGATACATTTTATTTGATTTTATGTTTATTATCTTTAATGACTATGATTATCGTTATTTTTTATAAAATACCTAGTGGTAATGATCAGCGGTTATTTGATTAAATAAAAAAGATATTGGTTTGATGCCAATATCTTTTAAAATTCATCTTCTTTCATAATATCAATTGTTGAAAAACGACCTTTTTCAATCATTTGTGAAATCTTTGTTTTTCTTTCTAAATTCTTATCATAATCTAATGAAAAAACACATGAATACAATAAATCTAAAATATACTCAAAAGAAACATCAGTAGAAAATGTTGCAATCTTTGAATAAAGTTTTTCTCTTGTACAAATTCTTAAAACAACATCAGCATTTCTAGAAACAGTATTTTCACCAATATTTGTAATTGCAATAATAGGGATTCCATTCATCTTTAAAGCTTGAATAACTCTTGAAAGTATTGGGGTTTCTCCAGAATAAGAAACAATGATAGCACAAGATTGTATATCAACGTTAATAGCACTATAAACAAGTTCACCTTGTAAATTACAAATAGTAACTTTCTTTTTAATTCTTGACATATTATGAGCAAACTCTTGAGTAATTAGACCATTATTGCTTACTGCAAAAACATATATCGAAGAAGCTTTTTTGATCATTTGAACAGCTTTTTGCAAATCATCATGTCTTACAAGAGACAGAGTATCATCAATAGCTTCTTTTTTTAATGTTGCAATTTTAGATGCAATTGACATGATCGTATCATCATTACTAAAAGGCAGATTAGCATCTATGTCTAAAAAATGAGTTTGTAAGTATTCTTCTTCTTTTAAATAAGCTTCTTTTAATTCATTCCAGCCTTTAAATTTCATTTTATGAGCAATTCTAATCAAAGTGGAAGGTGATGTATAGGTTGCATTTGCAATTTCTTTCATTGTCATATTTTTGATGTTCATCTTTTCTTTAAGAATAAAATCAATAATGACTCTTTCACTGTTAGAAAACTCACATCTTTCTAATCTTTCTCTAATTAACATGCTTCTCACCTCAATTAATTTTAACATAATTCAATATTTATCACTAGAAACGCCTAATAATTTAAAAGCGTATTTACACTTTAATGATATTTTTTATTATTTTTTGTAAATGATGTTCGAATTTTAATGGTAGTTATTGTTTAAAGAAAAATAGGTGTTTTTGTAAATGCTATTTACAAAAAAGATGATTTAAAGACAAATACTTGAAAATGCTATGTCAAAAAGCTGTTATTGAATTGTTTAAAATAAGATGCTGATTAAAATGATAGCTAAGAAAGGAGAACAGTTATGATTGATTTTATATATCAAAATCCAACTAAAATAATTTTTGGAAACGGAAGTATTGAAAAACTATCAAGTGAGATTTTAAATTATGGAACAAGGGTTTTATTAGTTTATGGTAGTTATAGTATTAAAGATAGTGGTTTATATGATTGTCTTGTAAATCAATTAGAAAGAAATGAAATTGAATATCAAGAATTACCGTTTGTAACAATTCCAGCACTTGATCGTGTTTATGAGGGGATTAACATCGTTAAAGAAAATCAGATTGATATTATAATTGGAATTGGTGGTGGAACCTGTCTTGATGTTGCTAAAGCTATTGCTTTAGGAGCGGCTAATTTACATGATATTTGGGATATCTTAACAGGTAAGATTTTATATGATAATTTAAAATGTTTACCAATCGGTACAGTTGTAACAATTCCTGGCAGTGGTAGTGAAATGGATGGTAATAGTGAAATCGTTGATATTGATAGAGGGGTTAATGGTAGTATTGGTTCATTTGAAAAAACATATCCCCGTTTTTCTATTTTAGATCCCGAGCTAACATATAATATTCCCTATTCATTAACGCTTTATCATGGGGTAACGATTTTAGTTCAGGCAATGGAACAATATGTTTGTAATACTACAGATACCCCAATTCAAGATGGATTTACTGAAAGCATTTTAAAAACAGTTTTAGCAGCTCTTAAATGTTTAAAAAATGATCTTCATGACAAAAATGCTCGAGCGCAGTTAATGTGGGCTAGTGCTTTAACAACCAGTAGAATTTTAGGAAGAGGGAAAAAAGCATTATGGCTTGGTGGTGCCTTGGGTGGAATTATTGAAGAAAAATGTGGATTAACTTATAGTCAAAGTATTGCAATTACGTGGCCTAAGTATTTATTAACTTGTTATCAAGATTATGTGGGGATTTTAAAATCATTTGCTTTAAATGTTATGAATGTTGATCCTGAAAATAAATCGTGTGATCAAATAGCTTATGAAGGAGTAAAAGCTTTTCAAGAAACATTATTAGAATTAGGTATAGCTAATAATGTTGAAGAGTTAGGTTTAAAAAAATTAATCATACAGAGGCTGATTTGATTCATCAGGTTACTAATCAAGTACTATCTTATCCAACCATTCCTTGTACAAAATGTCGTTATTGTACCCCAGGATGTCCAATGAATATTCAAATTCCTGATTTATTTACTGCTTATAATAGTGTAAAAATGTATGGAGCTAATCGACGCTATGATACTTATTATAAAGATCATAGTACCGGAGATTATCAAAAGGCTAGTGCCTGCATTGAATGTGGGCAATGTGAAGGAGTATGTCCACAGCATTTAGAAATTATTTCTTTATTAAAAGAAGTAGCTGAAGTTTTTGATAAATAATGTAATTAATAGTTTATCAGTGATCAACCTGTCTTTTTATATATTTGATTGATGTTTAAAATTTTGAATGTTAAAATTAAAGAAAGAATATCATTATCTAGTAAAAAGAAAAGAGGGTCGATTATGGATGAAGAAAATACAATAGTTGATTTTGACTTTAAAACATGGATCAAAGAACATGACAGCGATGATTATCAAGTTGAAGTTGTTAGTGATGAAACTATTAAGTTAAAAACTGAATATGGTGAAGCTAAGATTAATTTTATCAAGATTGAAGAAAGTCTAATAGTTGAATTTAAAATATTATCTAAAAAAGATGATTCGGTTAAATTCTACTTACATTTTGAATTAAAAGATGAAGAACACGCTAAACAATTATATGATGAAATGGTTGGAACTTTATTATCATTAAAAAATGAAAAAACAATAAAAGTTCTTTTATCTTGTACTGCCGGTTTAACAACATCAATGTTTGCTGAAAATTTAAATTCAATTGCTGGTATGATGAATTTAGATTATCAATTTGATGCCGTATCATATTTGAACATTTATGAAGAAGTAGATAAATATGATGTAGTATTGATTGCACCGCAAATCGGTTATATGTTACAACGATTACAAGACAGTTTATCAGATAAATTAGTACTACAAATTCCAACAGCAATCTTTGCAAGCTATGATGCTTTAGAAGCGCTGAAGTTTGTAAGTAGCGAGGTTGAAAAATATTATAGTAGAAAAGCAGAAACTGAAGATAAAAAAGAAAAAAGTCATTGTATTCAATATGAAAAAAGAA
The DNA here is from genome assembly GCF_002160675.1 of Erysipelatoclostridium sp. An15. Lineage (NCBI taxonomy): Bacteria > Bacillati > Bacillota > Erysipelotrichia > Erysipelotrichales > Coprobacillaceae > Thomasclavelia > Erysipelatoclostridium sp. An15. The sequence continues at coordinate 2,644 of NZ_NFLA01000059.1, read as the reverse complement.
TTTTATCGATTGTCATTTCTACTGATCAAGCGCAAACAAGAATTTATTATCGTTTAAATGATAAGTGTGAAATAATTGATAGTAATATGATAATTAAACCAACGATGAATGTTTATGATTTATACGATATTATTGATACAGTTTTATTGAAACATTCATATATTGATGTAATTGGAATTGCTATACCGGGGATAGTTAGAGGAGATAATCAGTTAAAAAGCTCAATTGATGGTAAAAACATTGATTTAAAAAATGATTTTGAAAAGAAATATGGTATTGAGGTGTTTACTTATAATAATGCTAATGCAACTGTTGTTGGTTTTGCTTTGGAACATCCTGAATATAAAAATATTGTTTTCCATTCACAACCATTTGGCTATGGTGTTGGTGGTCAAGGGATTATCTCTAATGGTAATTTAATTACTGGAAAAAACGGTATTGCTGGTGAAATAAGATATTTTATGCGTAGAATGCAATTTTCTGATGATATTCAAAAACTGGCATGGAGTGAACCAGGCGTTTTGGAATTAGTAACTAAAGCCCTTTTACCTACTATTTGTGCTGTAGGACCAGAAGCAGTAGCTTTGTTTTCACCAATGACACCAGATATGGATGAAATAAAAAACAAGTTGAAATCATTTATTCCAGCGGAATTTTTACCAGAGTTTTATTGTATTAAAGAAGTAAGTTCATATTTATTAGATGGAACTACTAAATTATGTGTTGATGATATTAAAAATAGTCAAAACGAGGCATTTGAGTAAGATGCCTTTAATATTTATCAAATATTTTAAAAACAAATCTAGAATTGTGGATATTAAAAGCCATTAATTCTAGATTTTTTTAGTAGTATATATGCTTTATAAGTATAGTTACTACTTCAATATAAGCATTTGATATTAAAAATATTGAAATATATAATTTAATAAAGCTAAACGGTATTGATTATAAGAATATATTTAAATAAAGGAGTGTAATGATATGAAAATAAAATTGACAAATCAATCAAAACAAATTATTTTTACTTTAAATGAAAGTGATGGAGCAAAATCACTATATCAACAATTACCATTAGAAACAAAAGTAGAAAATTATTCAAATAACGAAAAAATTTTTTATCCATCTAAGTCTTTAGCTACCAAAAACACGCCATTATTATTAAGTGGACAAGAAGGTACTTTAGGTTATTTTTCACCATGGAAAAATGTTGTTATGTATTATGATCGATGTGGCAGTTATAATGGTTTATATGTTTTAGGTGAGGCCATTAAGGGAAAAGAAAATATTAAAAATTTATCAGGTACGATCCTTATTGAAAAGGTGGAAAATGAAGATGAGTAAAATATTAGTTGTTGTTGGTAGTGGAAACGTTCATGGTAATACTGATCAATTATCAGATGCTTTTATCAAAGGGGCTAAGGAAGCTAATCATGATGTTACTAAAATTATATTAAATAAAAATATTTTAGGCTGTCAAGGTTGTCAGGCTTGTCAACATAATGGACATCAATGTGTTATTAAAGATGCTATGCAAGACTATTATTCTTTATTTGAAGATGCTGATGTACTTGTTTTAGCTTCACCGCTTTATTTTTGGAGTATATCTGGAAGGTTAAAATCATTTATTGATCGTTTATATGCTATTTCTACAGATGATAAATATCCTAGTAAAGATACAGTATTATTAATGACAAGTGGAAGTGATGAATTTTATGCTTTTGAACAGTCAGTATCATTTTATCGCCTTTTAACAAAGGCTTTAGGCTGGAATGATAATGGCATGGTACTTGCTGATGGTTGTAGTGGACAGATAGGAAATAAAATTGTTGATAAAAAGTTTTTAAATGAAGCTTATGAATTAGGAAAGAGTATAGTTTAAAAGATTAGTACTGGTTATTTGTTTAAAGGATTATCGTTTTGATAATAATTTAATTTTATAATTATTATCAAAAGGGGAGAAAATTATGATTAATTTTGAAAGAGAAGTTAAAGATCCAGTATTAATTGAAGATATGTTAAAGATGTTTAATATTGTAAATGTGGATATCAATGGTGATGATGGTTATCCTTATGTCGTACCACTTAATTTTGGTTTTGAGGTAAAAGACAACAAGTTTATTTTTTACACTCATTTTATGAAAAGAGGCTTGAAAGTTGATTTAATCAAAAAAATCCAAAAGTATGTCTGGAATTTAGTGCTTTTAATGATTTTCCTGATCATAAATATAAAGGGCATTATCATGATTATCGTAGTGTTATTGCCAAGGGGACTATGAAATTAATAGATGGTAATAAAGATTATGAAACATTTAAACGAGGATATGATTTATTGTATCTATGTAATAACCGTGAAATAAAACCATTAGAAAATCGCCCAGCCATACCACCAATGTATATTGGTATGGTTGAATGTGATTTAGCTAATATTACGGCTAAATCTGAATTCCCGCTACATAGTGTTGAAGATGTTCCGTTTATTGATGTATACTCTAAAGAAGCTGATTAAAAGAAAAAATAAATAAGGATAAGGGGCTGTAACGACTTATAGAGAAAAAAAGTAGTAAAAAACGCAAAAATGTACGAGGAATCGTACATTTTTTTGGTATAATTGAAATATGAAAACTAATAAATTATACAAGAAAGA
>NZ_NFLA01000058.1:0-14342 GCF_002160675.1 Erysipelatoclostridium sp. An15 | reverse complement strand
GTGTTATTTTATTTGCAGTTGGTAGCCGCAAGTATATTATAACATGGAGGTTTTTCATTATCACTCCACTAAAGCTTTTATACACCCCCAGCCTAGCTGGGGGTTTTATTGTGTTACAATAATAAAAGATGGAATTTTCCATCTTTATAATTTATGGAAAATTGGTTCCATTTGTTTATAAGTACAAAATTCTTTAAAACCAATTTTTCTTAATTCGTCTTTCATTTCTTCAATATAAGCACCTAAGTGTGCCGATTCATGACTATCACTACCAATGGTAATGATTCTACCACCTAAATCATGATAGAGTTTTAGTATCTTTCTTGATGGCATTAAATCATTAAGACCATAACGTATTGATGAAGTGTTCAGTTCAATTCCTTTACCATCTTCAATAATACATTTTAATATTGCTGTAATTATTTCTTTATTATTTTCAAAACCAGAGTAGCCATCTTTATTATCGTATCTTTTAATTAAATCAAAATGACCGATAACACTATAATCATGATAATTTTTTACTACTTCATACAATTCTTGATAGTATCTTTGATAGTATTGATCTTCGGTTTTATTTTTTTGAAAATCACCAGTCCAAAATTCTTTATCTTCAATTTGATGAATTGATAAAATAATAAAATCAAAAGTATAACGATCAAATAATTTTTTAAACTTATCGATAGTATGGGTTTGAATTCCAAACTCTAATCCTTTTTTTATTCTAATTTTATTATAGTATTTTTTAGTTAAATATTCTATTTTTTGAAAATATGCCGGATAATTAACATTAGGCACTGATTTTCCTTCAATAAAATCCGGATCGTCCCAATCCAATTTAATCCCATAATCTACATGATCTGTAAAACAAATCTCTTCAATCCCCTTCTCGATTGCATCTTTTACAACATCTTCCATTAAGTAGTCAGAGTCATCACTAAACTCAGTATGCAAATGGTAATCACAAAACATATGTCGTCCCCCTTTAGTATTCATTATAGCAGTTTTTTTAAGATTATTGCTAGATAATGCAAAAATAAAAAAATTTGTCAAATACCTGCTTATTTTTGGGAGAATTTTGAAAAAAACAAATCATTGTCATGTAATAACGTTTATTTTTATTCAAATGCAATTATAATAAACTCATAATGAATGATAAAAACTTAATATCAACAAAAATAATGCTTCCATTAATTATATCGCTTTATAAAACATTTTATACCTAAAATTAGATATTTAGCTTAAATTATCTTTCATTAATTAATAAATACCCATCAGTATTACTGATGGGTATTATCGTATCTACCATTCAATTACAACCTTTTAAAGCTTATTGTATTGTTCATCATCTACTGGTTCTAGCCATTCATTAGAAGAACCTGGAGCTGGAACTTCAATAGCAATATGGGCAAACCAAGAATCTTTAGCAGCGCCATGCCAATGTTTAACCTCTGGTGCAATATTAACAACATCACCTGGTTTTAATTCTTGTGCTGGTTTTCCCCATTCTTGATACCAGCCTTTTCCATCAGTAACTAATAAAATTTGACCACCTTTATGATGAATATGCCAATTATTACGACATCCTGGTTCAAATGTTACATTAGCTACACCAACACCATTACTTTTAGCTAATGGATTTAAAAAACTTTTTCCAATGAAATATTCTGCAAATCCAGTATTTTCTTCACCATTTTTAAATAAACTATTAAAATCACTCATTTTATATTCCTCCTATTTATTGGTAATTTCGTTAATTATAGCAATTGCATTTAACGTTCTTGGAAATCCAATATATGGTTGACATTGAGTAATTGTTTCCAATAACATATCACGTGTATTTCCAACTGTTAAATTTGCTTGAACATGAGCTCGTAATTGATTTTCACATCCTCCTAAACTTGCTAGCATAACAACAGTAAGTAATTCTCTTCTTGCTAATGTTAAACCATTACGAGTATAAAAATCTCCAAAACAATATGCTGATAAATAATCTTGAATATGTTTTAATTCAGCTGGAGCATTATCGTGATTAGCTTGAATATTTTTTCGTCCAAAAGCTTCACTTTGAACATCAAATCCTTTTTTAAAACGAGTATCTAATGTTACTGTTCCTTGTTTTTCTAAAGGTAAAGCAATATTTTTACTTACAAATACTTGATTAATCACATCTAATGCATCTTCGACTTTTCCAAGACCAACATATGGTGTACATTGATAAACAGCTTCTTTGATTGAAACTGGATCAACATCAGCATTAATTGCTCCAATAACATGTTCTTTTAAAGTATTTAAAGTGTGATTAGTTGTATCAACAACAATTAAAATTAACTGTCTTAATTTTAAATCTAATGAACCATGTTGATAAACATCATTATATAAATAGTTTTTCATGATTTCTTTTAATTCAGGATCATTTGTTAATTGTTCATCTTGATCATGAAGTAAATCATATAATTTATTTCCTTCCATAAAAATCCTCCTCCAGTACATTAATTATTTTTTGTTAATTGATAGATAAGAAAATCGATGATATCTAAATTTTTTTGTTGAAGATGAATATTGTCTAAAATAATTTGTCGTTGTTTTTTTAAAATTGATAACTGATTATTTTTATTTTTAGAATTTATAAAATCAGCAATCATATCTTTTTTCAATCCAATTTTTTTTAAAGATATGATCATACTCAATCTTTCAATATCATCATCACTATAGTTAATGTCACCATCTACTACATTAATATCATCAAACAGACCAGCGTTTTCAAAACTTTTTAATGTTGCTTTAGAAACATTAAACATTTTGCATACTTCATCACTTTTCACCAGGTCACCTCCATCAATCATTTCTAATTACACTTATATTTTAATAAGATAGCCTAAATATGTCTAATACTCATTTTGTATTAAAAGTAATGCTTTTAAAGCATTACTTTTTCAAAGACATTTTTAATTTTTCAATAAATCGAGAAGTTGCTGGTGAGAAAATCTGATGTTTTTTCCAAACAACAACAGTACCCGTTTTTAGTGATGGTGAAAAAGGAATAAAACAAGTATTACTATCACCTAAATTATTTATTAATTTTTCAAAACAAATTGCATATCCAATTCCTTCTTCTACTAATATTGCAGCGTTATAAATTAAATTGTAAGTTGCAATTATATTTAAATGTTCATAATCTTCACCAAACCAGTTAGCAATTTCATTTTGTACAATCATTCTTCGAGTACTAAGTAATGGCAAATCTATTAAATCCTGTGGTGTTACACTCTCCTTACTTGCAAGCTCACTATCTTTTGGAGCTAAAATTCCCCAAACCTCATGATGAGGTAAACGTATAAACTCATATTTTTCAATATCTACTGGTTCAGTTAATAAACCAATATCTATAAGCCCCTTATCAATCCTTTCTTTTATATCATCAGCATTACCACTAAAAAGATTATATTTTATTTGTGGATAATCTTGTTTAAATTCTCGAATCATTCTAGCAATAATATGCATCGCATTAGTTTCACCACTTCCAATAAAAATCTCCCCAGTGACTAAATCATTGCGTTCCAAAAATTCTTTTTCTGTTTTTTTAGCAAGATCAACAATTTCTTCAGCACGTCGGCGTAATAACATTCCTTCATCAGTTAAAACAATTCTATTTTTACCTCTAATAAAAAGTTGTGCATCCAATTCTTCTTCCAATTGCATCAATTGTCTAGATAAAGTTGGTTGGGTTATATGTAAAAACTTAGCAGCTCTAGTAATGTTCTCTTCACGAGCTACTGCTAAAAAATATTTTAAAGTTCTAATTTCCATAAATACACCTGCCTTTTACAATCATTTTACAATTATTTTATAATCATCGCTATTATTTCCTTCTAGAAAATTATAAATTCTATTTAATAAAATGATTTATAATGCTTATTTATTTGCATTATAATGTATAAAAATGTTAGATTATGTGATACCATGTAAACTGAAAGGAGAATTATTGAATGAAAAAAATATTAATTATCTTTATTACATGTTTTTTATCATTAAATCTAGCAGGATGCAGCAGTAATAAATCATCATCAAAAAAAGAATCACTTGAAATGAGTGAAGAACAAATAGAAAAAATAGAAAAAAATCTAAAAGATAACGACGTCGAAGATTACTATAATGCTGGTGAAGGTGTTTATTATAGTGAAAAACCATTTCAATATGTTTTAAGCCCAACTTCTGATAATTTAACATATTATTCCCTTGTCTATAACTTAGAAAAAGACATTTTTTATCTACGTGATTATACTTATTATGAAAATCATGGCCTTTGTTATAACATCGATACAAAAAAAGTTATAGATATTAGAACGCTAACATATGATGAAGAAGATTATCAGGATGATTTCAACATTGAAACATGTGAAGATTTTTTAGATTATACCGTCGAACTTTCTGGTGTTAGTTTAGATGATTTAAAAGCATTTATGAAATCAAAATTAGCTATTAAAAGATTAAAGTTCAAAAAAACAACCGATGAAGAAATAATAGCTAGAGAAACTATTAATAAAAAGATGATTCCAAATAATATCAAAGCTTCCGCTATATCTGTTGATAGCGAAAATTATAAAAAAGCCCAATTGGAAAAAGAAAATGATGATTACGAAACTATTACAACTATTACTTATGATACAGAAAAAAATCTTTTCTATCTAACAGACCATGATTACTGTAAAGAAAATTCCGTATATTATAATATTGATACTCAAAAATTTATTAATAGCGATACTTTAGAACCATCAAATTATAATGACCAGATGGTAATTACTAATTGTAAAAGACTTCTTAAAAACATTACTGATTCACTAGAAATATCTACAGATGAATTAAAAAACTATTTAAAAGACTTATTAAAAACATCAAATAAAAGTAAAAACAAATAAAAAATTAATCTCGGTATATATTGCTGAGATTTTTTATGTCTTTATAACTATTTCAAATAGTTTTTATTAAAATTTGTAAACAATATTTACAAATTTTTAATTTTTAACAAAGAATTTTTGTTAATAGTATTAAAAGTCGTCTAATCTTGCTAGTAAAAATATTTTTTTAAGATTATTATATGGCTGTAAAGAAAAGAAAGAAGGTAATTCAAGATGGATGTAAATCAAATCAATCAAAATGCTATCAATTCATTACATCATTATTTTGAAAATGACTATGCAGATAAAACAATTGAAGCTTCTACGAAGCCATTAACTCAAGATGAAATTACAGAGATAGTAAAGAATCAAGCAAATATTTGTAAAACAAAAAATGCCTCACTAGAAGTTTTAAGAAAAAATATTAATATTAAAGCCAAAGAATCTTTAGATAACGTTGTTAACGAAAATAAGACAGCAAAGAAAAAGAAAAACAAATTATCATTTGACCAATACCATAAATTACTTCAAGATGAAAAAATGCGTCAAATTAATATTGTTGAAGCTTTAAAAGCTACTAAATTAGGTTAATAATCTTATAAATGTTTACCATTTATAATTGATTATTTTATATAGAATTATTATTTATCAAAATGATATATGAGAAAGAAGGAATGTACTATGAATACTAAAAAAATTAATGAACAAGCTATTGAATCTTTAAAAAAATATTTTAATGAAAACAAAGAAATCTCTAAAGAAGATATGCAACCAATGACAAAAGAAGAAGTAACTAATATTGTTGATTCTGAAATTTCAAGATATAAAGCTAAAATTGATGAATTAAATGAATTAAAACATAAAATTTCACAAGAAGCAGAAGAATCATTTGAAAAAATTTTTGGTAAAACAAAAGTTGAAGAAAAACATCATCATTTAAATACTGATGAAATGGAAAAACAACTAAAAGAAAATGCTGAACATCAAATAAACGAAATGAATAAAATCAAAGAAGAAAAAACTCAAAAATAAAAGATTTAGATTAAAAGTCACTAGAAAAATTATTCTAGTGACTTTTAATATTTTTCAATATCTTCTACATTAGATTTAAAAACTCCAATTCAATTACTACAGTAACTATATTAAAATTTTCTTTTTTATATGAATATTTTTAATATTTCTAAAAATCTAGTAAATTCATTATTAAAGTAACATCCAGTCTCTAACACTTTTTCAAATAACAGAATTTTACCCAGCCAATTTCATTATCTTTTATCACATAAGCATATGGTCCAAAAATACCTATTAACTTAACTAATTCCCCTTTATTTAATCCGACCATACAATCAACATAATCATCTAAACAATAGGTTTTATTATCTTTTTGATACAAAAATTCATTTTTTATTTTAAAAGTCTGATTAGTATCTATTTGTCGACATAATGTGAAGTTTTTACCTGCTTTAATTACCTGAACTTCAAAACTAGGCCAAGCAACCTTATGAACATCTTGTTTTTCGACTAATACATCTACTTTGGCTTGATAAATTGGCAAAGGTTGAACATAATCTGTCAATAATTTATATTCATTTCCATTTCCTTCTATAATCAACGCATTCAATTGACTAATTGATTTAACACCGGTACCACCGTCAATACAAATAATTCTTTTTTCTTTATCAATAATGATATTGTTATCAATTCGATTTTGGTGGTGATTAGATGTTGGTAAATGACCAACCACAACATACTCATCTAAACAATGCCCATCTTGATAAAAAGTACGCATTTCAATCAAGGAACTCAAACTAGAATTTTGCCAATCTATCCTTTTTTCTAATCCGGCATGTACAAAAATAAAATTATTTAAATGTAAAGTTGTTGGTAAAGTTCTTAAATACTCAAAACATGGTTTTAAATATTCTTTGATTATATCCTGTAATTGTTTGGCTGGTAATTGAGTATAATCGATTTCCAAAGCCGAAAGCGCCTGACGAATTATACCACCCTTCCCTACATGATTTAAATAATGAACAATATGACTAGCATAATTTTCATTATTTACGATCTTTTCAATTGCATATTCGCAATTTCCTAAAAGAACATAAACACGGTCACTTTGACGTTGTAATTGCATTAAATAATCTATCATTTCCAAGGCCTGATTTCCTTTTTCAATAAAATCACCTAATATAACCAAATAATCATCTTGGCAATAATTAACTTTTTTTAACAGTTCAATAAAACGATCTAAATGACTATGAATATCACTAACAACAATACAACGATATTTTCCCTCTATTCTTTTTTCAAGATGTCTAACTTTAATCATAAACTTCACCTCATGAAATAATATATCACAATCTTTCAGCCAATGTTATAAATATTACTTTAATTAATTGTTATTATAAGTTAATTTGTAATTTATTATTTTTATCAGTATAATTATATTAATATTAAACAAGTGAGGTATAAAAAATGTTAGAAGCTATAAAACAACGTCAAAGTATTCGGAAATATCAAAATACTCCTGTTGAAACAGAAAAGATTAATTCTCTTTTAGAAGCAGCAATGAATGCACCAACTGCAAGAAATACTCAGGAATGGAAATTTGTTGTTATTACAAATCGTGAAGCTTTAAATGATATGTGTAATCTATCTCCTTATACAACAATGATGAAAGAAGCTCCATGTGCTATTTTGGTTTTAGCCGATTTAGAAAAAGCCATTAATAAAGAATATGGCTTGATTAACTGTGCTGCTGCAATTGAAAATTTAATTATTGAAGCTATGCATCAGGAATTAGGAACTTGCTGGTGTGGTATTGCTCCTGTTGAAGAAAGAATAGAAAAATTTAAAAAATATTTTAAATTGGCAGATAATGAATATCCTGTTGGGGTGGTTGCTGTTGGTTACAGCAATGAAAAAAAGCCTTTAATTAATAACTTTGACCCTAAAAAAGTTCGATATTATAAATAAGCAGCCTAGTCTGCTTTTTCATTAAAAAAAGAGGTATAATATGCTATTAATTCATAAAATTGAACAAACCCATTTTTCAGCTACTGAAGCTATAATTATTGACTATATATTAGATCAAGGACTAAATATAAAAAATATGTCAGCAAATAGTATTGCCAAAGCAACATATACATCGCCACCTTTATTAGTAAGAATTGCTAAAAAACTAGGTTATCATGGCTGGAATGACTTTAAGGATGCTTTTATCAATGAATTAGAATACTTATTTAAAGAGCAAAATATTGATGCCAGTATTCCTTTTGTCGTAAGCGATGATATTATGACTATTGCCCATAATATTGGACAATTACAAATTGAAACAATTCAAGATACTATATCGCTTATAAATCATGATGATTTACAGCAAGCCTTACGCTATTTACGTGATTGTAAAGAATTAGATATTTATGGCGTATCTAATAATCTATTATTAGCTGAAGAATTTAAAGCAAAATTATTTTATTTACATAAAAATGTTAATATTTGTCATTTGCCTGGAAATGCTAAAGTCCAAGCAGCAATGAGTACAAAAGAATATTGTGCTATATTAATTTCATATTCTGGAGAAACTAACTATATTATTGATGTTGCTAAAATTTTAAAGAATATGCAAACCCCAATTATCGCTATTACTAGTATCGCTGATAATAATCTTTCTAAATTAGCTGATGTTACATTAAGAATTTCATCACGAGAAATGTTATTAACTAAAATCGGTGACTTTGCAACTACTACATCAATAAAATACATTTTAGATACTTTATATGCTGGAATATTTTCATTCGATTATCAAAAAAATTTAGATTATAAAATCCAAATTGCAAAACTCGTTGATGATCGCCACTCTGGTTATGAATTTATTGATGAAGATGAATAAAATATGAGTTTTCTCATATTTTTTTCATTTACATCTTTAATTAATCAAAAAAAGTGCTATTATATATTATACATGGTCCGTTGGTGAAGTGGTCAACACACATGGTTCTCATCCATGCATTCAGGGGTTCGAACCCCCTACGGACTACCAATAGAAATCAAAGAGTCCTATTTTATAGGACTTTTTTAATTAGACTTTTTAACAACACTTATAAAAATACTATTAAACAATCTTTTTTATCTCCATCAATTCCTCATCTCACTACTATAAAAATTCCTTGACTAAAAGTAAAATAAATTTTTTAAATAATATCAGTTATTCTAATTTTGAATAATTAATTATAGATAATAAATATTTTACATATCTATTTTTATTTATATATAATAATCACGTGGAGGAAATTTATGAAATATATAACTTTAAACAATGGTTTAAAAATGCCAATGGTTGGTTTAGGAACCTGGGATCTTTGTGGAGAAAAAGGCAAGCAAAGTATTATTAATGCTTTAAAAACTGGATACCGTTTGATTGATACTGCACAAATGTATGGAAACGAAGATATTGTAGGTCAAGCAATTATTGAAAGCAAAATTCCTAGAGAAGAGATTTTTATTACAACTAAACTAAATCGATCTTGTGCTGGTTATCATGAAGCAAAAAAAGGAATTTTGAGATCTTTAAAAAATCTACAAACTAATTATATTGATCTATTATTAATTCATGAGCCATATCCAGAAGCATTAGAAATGTATAAAGCAATGGAAGAAGCTTATTTATTAAAAAAAGTACGAGCTATCGGTATTTCAAATTTTCATAATGATAACTATGAAAATTTTATTTCCACCTGTAATATTAAGCCTGCCGTTAATCAAATAGAATCCCATGTTTATTATCCACAACTTTCTTTTAAACAAAAAATGGATAATGATGATATTCAAATGGAATCATGGGCATGTTTTACAGAAGGAAGAAAAGATATTTTTAAAGAACCAATTTTAATAAAAATTGGTCGCAAATACCATAAGTCTGCAGCCCAAGTTGCCTTAGCATATTTAATTCAAAATGGAATTGTTGTTATTCCTAAAACTTCACATCTTGAAAGAATGATTGAAAATATAAATATTTTTGATTTTAATTTATCTGATGAGGACATGGCACAAATAAAATTATTGAATTTAAATCATTCGTTATTTAATTGGTATGATTAATAAATTATAAAATGGAGGAATTTATAATGGAAAATACGTTAAATTTAGTTACAACATGGGATAAGACCTTTCCTAAAAATAATAATATAAATCATCAAAAAGTAACTTTTCATAACCGCTATGGCATTACATTAGTAGCCGATATGTATACACCTAAAGATATCGAAGGTAAATTACCAGCACTTGCAGTTTGTGGACCATTTGGTGCAGTAAAAGAACAAGCTAGTGGTTTATATGCTCAAAGCATGGCAGAACATGGATTTTTAACAATTGCTTTTGATCCATCATTTACTGGAGAATCAACTGGAACTCCAAGATATATGGCTTCACCTGATATTAATACCGAAGATTTTCAGGCTGCTATCGATTTTTTATCAACACACAAAGATGTTGATCATGAAAGAATTGGAATTATCGGTATTTGTGGCTGGGGTGGTATGGCTATAAATGCAGCAGCATTAGATACTAGAATTAAAGCAACTGTAGCTGCTACTATGTATGATATGTCAAGAGTTAATGCTAATGGCTATTTTGATAACGATGATAACGAAGAGGCTAGATATCAAAACAAAATAGCATTGAATAACCAAAGAATCATTGATTATCAAAATCAAAATTATAAAAGAGCTGGTGGGGTTGTTGATCCTTTACCAGAAGATGCACCATATTATGTTAAAGATTACTATGATTACTATAAAACTAATCGTGGTTATCATCAAAGATCATTAAATTCTAACGAGGGATGGAACACAATTGGTTGTATGTCATTTATTAATCAACCAATACTTGCTTATTGTCATGAAATAAGAAGTGCTGTTTTATTAATTCATGGTCAAAAAGCTCATTCTTGTTATTTTAGCGAAGATACTTATAAAAGATTAAAAGGTGATAATAAAGAATTAATGATAATTCCAAATGCTGTTCATACTGATTTATATGATAATTTAGATGTTATCCCTTTTGATAAAATGGCAGAATTTTTTAAAGCAAATTTAAAATAAGGTTATTTAAAAAGGTAGTAGAAAATTTTATTTCCACTACCTTTTTAATATCAATAACAAAAATCTATGCACTCATTTGTTTAATTGCTAAATCAATCCGTCTTAATGTCTCTTCTTTACCTAAAATATGAGCAATTTCAACTGCTCCACCAGGAGTAAAAGCTTTAAAAGTTAAAGCAACTCTTAATGGAAACATGATTCGACCATTTTTTACTTCTTTTTCTTTGGCTAAATTGACAAACAATTGATGTAGTTTTTCATCATCATCAAAACTATTAAAATCAATTAGCTTTTCTTGAATCCACAATAGAGCTTCTAAAGAATTCTCTAAATTTGTTTTCATTTTTTTATTTTTAAATAAACCGGCATCATAATTACATGGTTCATCGATAAAATCAATCATTGATTCAATTTCTGCAAGATAAGAAATTCTTAATTGTAATACTTTACTAAGTTCCATCAAATCAACATTACGATGAATTAATCGTTGATAATATGGCATAGCTAATTGATGAAATTCTTCTAATGAAAGCTTTCTTAAATAAATCCCATTCAACCATTTCAATTTTTCTAAATCAAAAATAGCTGGTGCTTTAGAAATTCTTTTAACATCAAATTGTTTAATTAATTCATCTAAAGAAAAAATTTCTTCCTCACCTTCTGGTGCCCAGCCAAGTAAGGCTAAATAATTGATGATTGCTTCACTTAAATATCCTTGTTTAACAAGATCTTGATATGAAGCATCACCATTACGTTTTGATAATTTATGCTGTTCATCTTTCATAACCGGTGGCACATGAATATAGGTTGGAATTTTCCAATTAAAAGCTTGATAAATTAAATTGTATTTAGGCGTACTAGATAAATACTCATTTCCACGAATTACATGTGTAATATGCATCAAATGATCATCAACGATATTAGCAAAATTATATGTTGGATAACCATCACTTTTCAATAAAACCCCTTCATCTAATGTATTATTATCAACAGTAATTTCACCATAAACTTCATCATAAAACGTTGTATTTCCTGAAGGAATAGTTTGTCTAATAACATATGATTTACCTTCAGCAATCATTTTCCTAGCAGTTTCAATTGATAATTCTCGACAAGGATCATGATCATTTTCATCATCTTGATTACAAAAACAATAATGAGCACCACCTAATTCAACTAACTGATGAGCATATTTTTGATATATTTCTAAACGTTTCGATTGAATATATGGTCCATATGGTCCAGAAATGTCCGGCCCTTCATCATGCTTCAATCCAGTGTCTGCCAAAGTTTGATAGATCATCTCTATCGCTCCATCAACTTGTCTTGCTTTGTCAGTATCTTCTATTCTTAAAATAAATTTACCATTTTCTTTTTTAGCAATTAAATATTCATATAATGCTGTTCTTAAATTTCCTATATGCATATATCCAGTTGGACTTGGTGCAAATCTAGTTCTTATTTCCATAAATTCCCTCTTATCTCTTGTATTTTAATTAAAAAAGTTATAAAATAATATCTGTTATTGGGGTATAGCCAAGCGGTAAGGCATCAGACTCTGAATCTGACATTTCCTTGGTTCGAATCCAAGTACCCCAGCCAATTGATTATTAAGCAGGTTTTTCCTGCTTTTTTTATTATATTCCTATTTATATAAAAAAGAAACTGAAAAATCAGTTTCTTTCAAGCTGTTGATAAAACATATATCAATGTTTTTATTTCCTTTCAAAACTATCAATTAAATATTCATCTTATATCAATTGATTTTAAAAAAATTTCTGAAGCTTGATTCATAAATATATTTTTTGTTTCATAATCTGGATGAGTATACCTGTCTAATGTAATTTGAATATTTGAATGTCCTAATATTTGACTTAATACTTTTATATTTAGATTATTTTCAACACATAAAGTAGCAAATGTATGTCTTAACATATGAAAATTACCATCTTCTATTTCTGCTGACTTAATATATTTTTTAAATTTTTTTTCTAATAATCGCGGCTCGATAAACTTATCTGATCTGCCGGTTAACAAGTAATGATCATTATTCTTTTTATATTTTATAAGTATTCTATATAGATAATCTGAAATAGGAATTTTTCGTAAAGAACTATGTGATTTTGGGGATGTTTCAATAATTTTTGTTTTAGGTTTATTATCATCAAAGTTTTTTACACGCTGCATTGTTTTTTCTATATAAATATAATTTTCATTTAAATTAATATTTTCCCATTTTAATGCACAAATTTCACCAACCCTCATACCTGTCATTAAAGCAATAAATGTACCTAATTTACATAAATCACTTTCCATATCTGTATATATTATCATTAACAAATTATATATATCACTTTTAGAAAATACAGATACCTTATTGTTGAATGACTGTTTTGGAGGAATTATTACTGCATTTATTTTTATATCATGATTTATCTCGATATATTTAAAAATGTTTTTTAAAATTAATAATGTATCTTTAATTGTTTTTGTTGAAAGAGGTTTTCCTCTTGTTCTTTTTATTGTCATCAAATTGAAAATAAAATCATTAATTTTTTGTGTAGTAATATCTTCAATTTTTATTTTTCTAAAATAAGGAATTATGTAATTTTTCAATGAATTATCATATTTTGTTAGTGTACTCTCTTTTAAATTACGTTTATTATTTTCAAACCAATGATGGATATAAAATTCTAAATGTTCTGTTGGCGTTATTAAATGGTTATAGTCAACCTTTTTTAAAATATCCAGTCTTTTATTTTTTACATCTGTATAAGTTTTTGCATAAACAGAACCATATATTTTTGTGCCATCTTTCTTATATCCTTTAATATATCTTGCTTCCCATCTTCCATCTTTACGACGAAATATACTTTCACCTTTTCTTGGCATATACACTCTCCTTTTTTATAAAATGTTTTATTACATATTTGTTACATCAATATGAATTTTATTGCACATTATAAAAAAGAGAATTTTTCAATTATGCTTTTGATTTCATATAATTAAATTATCGAGTAAAATAATCATCGTTAACTTTAGTAAAAATCTATTTTTTTCATCGACGTCATTACTTAAATAAAAAAAGAATAATCATGCTTATTTTTCAACCTATTTCATTAACACTAATGTAAATTTAACATTGAACACAAAACAGCTAATATCAATACTACAAATATATATTGTAAAAATTAAAAAATCATAATAAATCCTCAACTTACTCTTCTATTATAAAAGTCAAGATAATTTGACCAATTTGTTGCAATTAAGTGTTCTCAGTTTTTTTAGGATTTAATTTATCTTTGATTCGATAAGATGGACCTGTGATATTAAATAAATATGA
>NZ_NFLA01000057.1:0-14369 GCF_002160675.1 Erysipelatoclostridium sp. An15 | reverse complement strand
ATCAAAGAAGGAGGACCGGTAACGGTAACGCATCCAGATATCATCAGATACTTTATGACGATACCCGAAGCAGTAAGTCTGGTACTGCAGGCCGGAGCGTATGCCAAAGGTGGCGAGATTTTTGTATTAGACATGGGAGAACCAGTCAAGATAGCAGATATGGCAAGAAACCTGATCAAGCTATCAGGATATGAACCAGATGTAGATATTGATATAGTTTATACCGGATTAAGACCGGGAGAAAAGCTGTATGAAGAGCTATTGATGGAAGAAGAGGGATTACAGGATACACCAAATCATATGATCCATATTGGAAAACCAATTGAATTGGATGAAGACAGTTTTTTTGAAGATTTAAAAGAGTTAAAAGAAGAAGCATATGAAGAAAAAAATGAAATAAAAGAGTTTGTGAAGAAAATGGTTCCGACATATAACTATAAAAATATAAAAAAGGAAAAGGTTGTAATAACAAAATGATGAAAAAATTATTAATTGTGGGATCAGGTGGACATGGGCGATGCTGCTTAGATATTGTTAGAGATTTAAAAATTTATGATACGATTGCTTTTCTCGATGATAATTATGTAAATAAAATTGTAAATGATTGTAAAGTGATAGGCTGTATTAATGAAATGGATAATTATTATTCTGAATATGAAGATATTTTTATAGCTATTGGCAATAACGAACTTAGAAAGAAATTGATCAATAAAGCAAAATGTATAGGATATCATGTCATTTCTATTATCGCTTATAATGCAGTTGTTTCTCCATGTGCATCAATAAAAGAAGGTACTGTTGTTTTTAATAATGCAATAATAGAGGCTAATGCTAGTATTGGAGTAGGCTGTATCATTACAGCGAATACTACAATTAATCATGATGCTATTATAGAAGATTATTGTTTAATCTATTCTAACAGTGTTATCAGACCTAATACTTTGATTGGTTCGATGTCAAGAATAGGGAGTAATTGTACTGTTACTTTTAATACTAAGATAAAAGCTGGTAGTGATATAGAGGATGGTTGTGTAATTAAGTTAAAGGATGAATATGATTTTGAGGTGGGGATTTAATGTATAAAAAAGTAATAAAAAGAATCATTGATTTTATTTTATCATTATGTGGACTTATTATATTAAGTCCTGTTTTTATTATTCTATGTATCTGGATAAAATTAGATAGTAAAGGACCGATTTTGTTTAAACAAAAAAGAATAGGTATCAATAAATCAAACTTTAATATTTATAAGTTTAGAACAATGTATATTGATACCCCTAAAGATATGCCTACTCATATGTTAGCTAATCCCGACCAATTTATTACTAGAGCAGGTAAGTTTTTAAGAAAAACTTCCTTGGATGAATTGCCACAAATAATTAATATCTTAAAAGGGGAAATGTCAATTATTGGACCAAGACCAGCATTATGGAATCAGGATGATTTAATTGCTGAAAGAGATAAATATCAGGCTAATAATGTTAAACCGGGATTAACAGGATGGGCACAAATCAATGGTAGAGATGAATTGGAAATACCAGTAAAAGCAAGATTGGATGGAGAATACGTTAAGCGTATCTCTTTTTTATTTGATCTGAAATGTTTCTTTGGAACAATAACATCAGTACTAAGATCAGATGGAGTTGTAGAAGGAGGAACTGGTGAGCTTCATAAAAAGGATGGTGAAGTATCATGAAAAAAATCCTGATAACTGGAGCAAATAGTTATATCGGAACATCGTTTGAAAAATACATTTATGGAAATTATCCAGATGAATATCAAATCGATACATTGGATATGATGGAACCAAACTGGAAAGAATATGATTTTAGTGGTTATGATTCCATTTTTCATGTAGCTGGGATAGCTCATGCTGATGTCGGGAAAGTATCAAAAGAGACAGAGAAATTATATTATCAGGTAAACTGTGATTTGGCATATGAAACAGCTTTGAAAGCAAAAAAAAGCAAAGTAAAACAGTTTATCTATATGTCATCAATAATTGTTTATGGTGAAAGTGCGCCATATGGTAAAACAAAGATAATTACAAAAGATACAAAGCCTGAACCAGTAAATTTTTATGGTGATAGTAAGTTACAGGCGGAAATAAAATTATCACCATTACAGGATGACAGTTTTAATCTTGTTATTATTCGTCCACCAATGATCTATGGAAAAGGTAGCAAAGGAAATTATCCGATGTTATCAAAACTAGCCAAAAAATTACCGGTATTTCCAAAAATCAACAATCAAAGAAGTATGCTTTATGTAGAAAACTTGTGTGAGTTTGTCAGATTGATGATTAGTAATAATGCTCAAGGAATCTATTATCCTCAAAACAGCGAATATACAAGTACTACTACAATAGTAAAAACTATTAATCCTGGAATAAGAATATCAGGTATATTGAATATTGGTGTTTTTATCGGTTCTAAGGTACCGGGTAAGATAAGCGGTTTATGCAATAAGGCTTTTGGAAATCTGGTATATGAAAAATCGATGAGTCAATATAGTGAAAACTATTGCCGTTATAATCTAAGGGAATCGATAGAAAAGACAGAGGTGAGCAGTTAATATGAAAATATTAATTGTCAGTCAGTATTTTTATCCTGAAAATTTTAGAATCAATGATCTTGCTTTAGAATTGAAAAAAAGAGGTCATGAAATTACTGTATTAACAGGATTGCCTAATTATCCTAAGGGAGAATATTTTGAAGGTTATGATGATACAAAAAACTGTGATGAGGTATGGAATGATATACCAGTTTATCGCTGTAAGCTTAGACCAAGGAAAACAGGCTCAGTTAATCTAATTAGAAATTATGTTAGTTTTGTAATTGAAGCAAATAAGAAATTAAAAAAACTTCAAAATAGAGATTTTGATTTGATTTATGTTTTTGAAGTATCACCGATAACCGTAGCTTTACCAGCAATCAAATTAAAAAAGAAAAAGAATATACCTATTATTATAAACATTCAGGATCTATGGCCAGAAAACATTGTTGCAGTAACTGGAATGACTAACTCAATAATAATTGGATTAGTCAATAAGATGGTAAATTATATTTATAGACATTGCGATCTTATTTTAACTGCAAGTCCTAGCTTTGTATCAAAGATACAAGAAAGAATTAAAGATAAAGACAAGGTAAGATACTGGCCTCAGTATTCAACAGTAAATAAAACAGATGAAGAAGTATCCATATATAATAAGGATTATTTCAATATCGTATTTACCGGTAATATAGGTGAAGCTCAAGGAATCGACTTAGCTATTGAAGCTGCAAAAGTATTAAAAAATAAAAAAATATGCTGGCATTTTGTTGGTGAAGGAAGAAGTAAAGAAAAATTAGAAAAACTGGTAAATGAATATGAAATCAATGATAGAGTAAAGTTTCATGGGTTTCATCCCGAAAAAGAAATACCTAAATATTTAAAAGGTGCAGATGCAGCACTTTTGATACTTAAACCAAATCCGGTTTTTGAAATGACAATTCCTGCAAAATTACAAACATATTTAGCGTGTGGTGTACCAATATTAGGTTGTGTTAGTGGAGAAGGAAAAAGAATAATTGAAGAATCAAAGGCCGGAATAGTAAGTGAGGATATTTCAGTAGGTGGACTAGTAAAGGTGTGCAATCAGTTTATTGAATTACCAAATGATCTGTTGAACGAGTATAAAGAAAGATCATACTGTTATGGAAAAAATAATTTTAATAAAAATAAACTGATATCAAAGTTAGAAAAATGTATGGAGGAACTTGTATGAGTCAATTTAAAGATAAAACATTACTGATTACCGGAGGAACTGGTTCCTTTGGTAATGCAGTATTAAACAGATTTCTAGAAACTGATATCAAAGAAATCAGAGTATTTTCTAGAGATGAATTAAAACAAGATAATATGAGACATGAGTATCAGGCTAAATATCCTGATGTTTTTTATAAACTTAAGTTTTATATCGGTGATGTCCGTGATATAAACAGTATTAAAAATGCTATGCATGGGGTTGATTATGTTTATCATGCTGCAGCTTTAAAACAGGTACCATCTTGTGAGTTCTTTCCAATTGAAGCTGTTAAGACAAATGTTTTAGGTACTGAAAATGTTTTAACAGCAGCAATTGAATGTGGAGTCAAAAGAGTAGTATGTCTATCAACAGATAAAGCTGCTTATCCTGTAAATGCAATGGGAACAAGTAAAGCAATGATGGAAAAAGTAATCGTAGCTAAGTCTAGAACAGTAGATCCAGATAAAACAGCAATCATGTGTACAAGATATGGAAATGTATTAGCATCAAGAGGTAGTGTGGTACCTCTTTTTATTAATCAAATAAAAGAAGGAAATGATTTAACAGTAACAGATCCAACGATGACAAGGTTTGTCATGACATTAGAAGAAGCAGTAGATTTAGTGTTATTTGCATTTGAAAATGGAGAAAGTGGCGATATTTTTGTTCAAAAAGCACCTGCTTGTACAATTGAAGTATTAGCTAAGGCAGTAAAAGAATTATTCCATGCTGATAATGAAATCAAAGTAATAGGAATTAGACATGGAGAAAAGATGTATGAAACACTACTTACTGATGAAGAATGTGCTAACGCAATTGATATGGGTGATTTTTATCGAGTACCGGCTGATAAAAGAGATTTAAACTATGATAAGTATTTCTTTGAAGGAATGGGAAAAAATACATTAACACAGTTTAATTCAAATAACACTAGACTAATGTCCTTAGAAGAAGTAAAAGAAAAATTAATGGAAGTCAAGTTAGTAAGAGATGAATTGAAGAAATGGGAGAATAAATAATGTCTAGGATATTATTTATTAATTCGGTCTGTAATGGATCAACAGGATCAATTTGTAAAAATCTTTACAAAGTAGCTGTTGAAGCAGGGCATGAATGTTGTATTGCATATGGAAGAGGAGAAGCACCAAAAGGGTCTAAAACAATTAAAATAGGAAATAAATTAGATATTTATTTACATGTTTTAAAAGCTAGATTATTTGATGCAAGTGGCTTTGGTAGTAAACAAGCAACGAAAGAATTTATAAAAAAAATAGATGAATTTAAGCCAGATATCATTCATTTACATAATATCCATGGATATTATGTAAATATTGAAATATTGTTTAAATATTTAAGAGCACATCCAGAGATAAAGAAGATATGGACATTACATGATTGTTGGGCTTTTACAGGTCATTGTGCTTATTATACTTATGCAAAATGTAATAAATGGCAAAGATGTTGTAATAGCAATTGTCCGAATAAAAATGAATACCCAAAAGCAATATTTTCTAAAGTCGAGAAAAATTTCAATAGAAAAAAAGAGATATTTAATAATGTCGAAAATATGATTTTAGTAACACCAAGTGAATGGCTTAAGAATGAAGTAGAAAAATCGTACTTAAAATCGTACCAAATAGAAGTAATCAATAATGGTGTAGATACAAAGATATTTAAGTATACTAAATCAAATATTAAAGAAAAATATAGTATTAAAAATAAAAAAGTAATATTAGGCGTGGCTTCAGTTTGGGATAAAAGAAAAGGTTTAGATATATTTATTAAACTATCAAAGAGATTGGATAGTAATTATCAAATTGTTTTAATTGGACTTAATAAAAACCAGCAAAAAAAAGTATCTGATAATATCATTGGAATTACTAGAACAGAAAATGTACAGGAGTTAGTCAAATGGTATAGTGCAGCTGAAGTTCTTTTTAATCCGACATTAGAAGATAATTATCCAACTGTAAATTTAGAAGCAATAGCATGTGGAACACCAGTAATAACATTTGATACAGGTGGTAGCCCGGAAAGTGCTTTTGCTGATGAATCAACGACAATATTTAGTAAATCTGTTGACGAAAGTGTTATAAAAATTTTGAATATTAATAAAGCTGATATTAAACAAAAATGTATAAAAATGAAATTTATAAATGATACTTATTTAAAATTAATGAAGGAATAATGACTATGAAAGTATTATATATTACTAATTTAGCGTCACCATATCGTGTTAATTTTTTTAATGAATTGAATAGATATTGTGATTTAACAGTATTATTTGAAAGAAAAAAGGCAGATGACAGAAATGACGAATGGTATAACAATGAATTTAATTTTAATGGTATTTTTCTTAAATCTAAGAGTATAGGTAATGAAGCATCTGCATCTTTTGACATCATAAAATATTTGAGAAAAGATTTTGATATTATTATTTTGGGAGGATATAGTTCTTTAACTGCAATGATTGCTAGCGTTTATATGAGAATGCATAATATACCATACATATTAAATGCTGATGGTGGATTTATTAATTATGATGAAAAAAAATTAAAAAAAATTGTTAAAACATTTTTTATTTCTTCAGCAAAATACTGGTTAAGTTCAGGAAATGAAACTAATAAATATCTTGTTTACTATGGCGCAGAAAAAGAAAGAATATATAAATATCCATTTACTTCTATTTATAAAAATGAAATATTAAATCAGCCCATTTCATATATAGAAAAAGAAAAAAATAAAATTAAAAATAAAGTAAAAGAAGAAAAAGTGATTTTATCAATTGGTCAATTCATTTATAGAAAAGGCTTTGATTGGATGATTGAAGCGTATAAGGATTTAGATAAATCTATTGGAATATATATTATTGGTGGCAAACCAACAAATGAATATCTAAAATTAAAAGAAAAATATAAAATGAATAATTTATATTTTGTAGATTTTCAAGATAAAGAATCGATATTAAGTTGGTATAGAAGCGCTGATCTTTTTGTTTTACCTACAAGGGAAGATATTTGGGGATTAGTTATTAATGAAGCTATGTCACAAGGATTACCGGTGATAACAACAAATAAATGTATTGCAGGATTAGAATTAATAGAGAACGGGAAAAATGGTTATATAATTGATATTGAAAGTGAAGAAATATTGCTAGAAAAAACGAATTTATTTTTTTCTTTATCGAATAAAAAAAGAAAGATTATTATGGAAAATTGCTTAAATAAAATCAATAAATATACATTAGAAAATATGAGTGCGATACATGCTGATTTTTTTAAAAAGATAGAAGATAACGAAACATATGAATAATGTCAATAGAATAGTAGTTTTGGTGTAAATAATCATTTTATGCATAAAAAAGAAAGGAAGTGATTATTTTGAGAATAATCTATGCATCATGTCTTATTTCAAAACAAAAAAACAAGGATCTATTTAAAAATAATACATATGCAGGGTTTCAAGTTCAAAAGTTCCATCAATTATTATGTAATGGTTTTGCATTTAATAAATGTGATATCCAAATTTTAAGTGCATTGCCTGTTACAAGAAAAAATTGTAATAAAATGTTTATAAAAAAGAGCTATGAAAAAGAAGGTTCAATCTTTTATAACTATTTAACGGTTATAAATTTACCTATCTTAAAAAATATTTTTATAATTTTAACTGCAATGATTGAAATGTTCAAATTAGCAAAATGCAAAGATAATGTATTTTTAATAGCAGACTGTTTGAATCAATCAGTTTCATTAGGCGCAGTAATTGCATCTAAAATTCTAAGAATTAAATCTATTGGTATAATTACAGATTTACCAGATTTTTTATCTGATAAAGGAAAAAATAGATTTAATAATATGATAATTACGATGTTTGATAATTATGTGTTGCTCACTGATGAAATGAATAATTATATTGTGAATAATATTACACATAAAAATAAGCCATATATTGTAATAGAAGGTAGTGTTGATTATACAATTCTTGGTGAAACTGAATATAAAAAATATGAAAAAAAAGTTTGTATGTATACTGGAACGTTAGCAAAAATATATGGGATTGAGTATTTAGTAAAAGGTTTTATCAAAGCTAAGGTATTGAACTCAGAATTACATATATATGGGGATGGAGATTTTAAAAACGAATTAATAGATTTATGCCAGAAAAATTCTAATATTAAGTATTTTGGAACCAAACCTAATGAATATATAGTTAAAGAGCAAAAAAAAGCTACATTACTTATTAATCCTAGACCATCAAACGAGGAATTTACAAAGTATTCTTTTCCATCTAAGAATTTAGAATATATGGCATCAGGTACTCCTCTATTAGCAACTGATTTACCAGGAATACCAGATGAATATAAAAAGTATGAATATATAATAGAAAATGAAAATGTCGACGGAATAGCTAATATGTTTAGATATGTTTTAAATTTAACAGATAAAGAATTAAGAAAAAAGGGTAAAATGGCGCAGAAATTTGTTTTAAATACTAAAAATAATGTTATACAAACAAAAAAAATTATGGAATGGTTAAGTAATTTATGAAAATAAAAAAGTTATTAATAATAACTAAAGTATACAAAAAATTTAAAATAAATATGGGTGAATTGATTAATGAAGAAAAAGATTTTATTTGCATATTATTCAATGATAATTGGAGGGAGTACAACAAGCTTACTCTCGCTAATAAATGCAATTGATAGAAGTAAATATGACGTTTATTTGATTTTATATAGAAATAATGGAGAATTATTTAATTATATTCCTGAAAATGTAACTTTATTAGAACCAGCTGCTTCAAAAAAAAATTTAGTTAATGATATAAAGAAAATATTATTAGCAATATTTAAAGGTTATTTATTTAAAGGATTAAGCTACCAAATAAAGAATAAAAAAAATAAATTTCCAAGCACTCTATTTAGTGAGATTCAAGCGAAATACTTTTCTCGAAAGATAAATCAAAAATTTGACATTGCAATAGGTGGGATGGAAGGATGGTCTGATAAATATATAGCATATAGAATTGATGCCGATATAAAAATGTGTTGGTTGCATTCTTTATATAGCAAAATAACTGATACACCATCTTTAGAAATAGATTGGATAGAAAAAATAGATTATATTGTAACAATTTCAGAAGCATGTAAAATTGATTTTTGTAAATTACATCCTGATTTTTCTTATAAAACAGTTGTAATAAAAAATATTTTAGATAAAGAATTAGTTTTAAAAAGAGCGTGTGAAGATACTGATGATAAATATATAGAAAAAATTAAATCATTTAGTGGATTAAAGATTATAACTGTTGCACGTTTTGATCCTGTAAAAGCATTACATAGAGTTGTATTATCCGCAAAAGAACTTAAAAATGACAATATTGATTTTTTATGGACTATTATAGGTGATGGTATAGAAAAAGAAAAGTTATTAACATTAGTAGAAAAAAATAATTTATCGGATAAAGTGATTTTTCTGGGAATGAAAAAAAATCCTTATCCATTTATAAAATATAGCGATTTATTTTGTTTAACATCTTACTATGAAGGAACACCTGTAACTGTTGTTGAAAGTCAAATGTTAGGTGTTATTCCTATAGTAACTGAATATCCTTCAGCTTTTGATCAAATTAAAAATGGTAAAACAGGGTTTGTTGTTCAAAATACAGATATGGCAGTTGCAGAAAAAATACAAGCTATTTATGAAAAAAATAATCTAATAAAAGAAATAAAAATAAACTTAAATAAATATGATTTTTCTAAGAATATGGAGTTAAATGATTTTTATAAGTATATAGAAAAAATAAAAAGTTAAGGAGATGATGAAAATAGCACAATTAAATTTGAAAAAATTATCATTATTAAAAATAAATTATAAAAGAATATTATTAAGTATGATATATTTTATATCAGCATTTACAGGATTAATTTCAATGAACATAGTAGCGGGAATTATTTTTGTGATAATGATTATTCTTTTTTTTAGTGAAGAATTTTATTTGATTTTTCCTATTGTATTATTTTATCATTCAATTTTTGTTATACCTATAATAAATTTATCATTATTTTCGACATATTTAGTATTATGCCTATTAAAAATAATGACATCTAGCAAAATAAGTTCATCAAAAAAAAATATTACAATCTTAATCATAATTATGCTTTATATTACTTTAGCATATAGTTCATATGATTTAAAAAATGCAATAATTCTTATAATTAATTTTATTGCTGTTTTTTGTTATGTGTCAAAATTTTTAAATAATAAAAAGAATGTTGTTATATTTTTTAAGTACTATGTATTTGCTTGCATTGCTTCTTTTATAACTGGAATTTTTACAGGAAATGTTATGAGATATAATGAATTAATTGATGCGAGTGAACAATTTTTGACCCTAACTAGGTGGATGGGAACGTTTAATGATCCGAATTATATGGGCTTTTTCTTTTCAATTGGATTTTTTGCGGTAGTAACATTAGAAATATTTACAAAAAGAAATAAAATTATATTAGCGATTACTTTATTAATAATGATTGTTTCGACTATGAGTACAACTGCAATTTTAGGAATAATATTAATTTTCTTTGTTTATATTTTATTGAGATATAAGATTAGTTTAAAAACTATTGTACTTTTTTTGACCTCAATAAGTTTGGCTGTTTTTATTTTTAATTATGGCTTGAATAATCCCAATGCTACTATTTTAAATACATTTTCACAAAGAATAAATCAAAAATTTATTGCTTTGGAAACAAATGATATTAAAACAGCTACTACAAATAGAACAGATTTGGCTAGAAATCATTTAGAGTATTTTTTTTCTCAAAATATGAGTAAACAATTATTTGGCGGAAATGTCATTAATGCTGTTGCCATAGAAAAAAATAATCAGTTAAATGAAAACTTAGCCCATAATGAATATGTCGATTTATTACTTAATATTGGAATCGTTGGTACAGTAATCGTTGTTGGAATATGGTTAAGTAAATTAAAGAGGGATCTTAGTATCTATTTTAAGTACAATGACTCGTTAAGTTTATCAATGTTTATTATTAGAATGGTATTTTTATACTATTGCTTTGGACTAACAATTTTTATGGATATCAGATTTTTTTTATTTTATTTGATTTAATAAAATGAGGTGATGTTTTTGAAAGAAAGTAGAACGGAAAATAGCATAAAAAATGTGAAAATATCAACAGTTATATATTTTTTTTCAATTTTATTACAATTTATCAATAGAACATTCTTTCTTAAATTTCTAAGTATTAATTATTTGGGAATAAATGGGCTTTTTTCAAACGTCTTGTCATTGCTTAATTTAACGGAATTGGGAATAGGTTCAGCGATGGCCTTTGCTCTATATGAACCTTGTTCATGTGAAAATCAAAAACTTATAAAGCAAATTATGTACTTATATAAAAAAGTATACATTGTATTGGGGATTATTATTTTAATTGTTGGTATAATAATCACTCCTTTTTTAGATTTTTTTATTGAGACTCCGCCTCAGAATATCGGTAATTATCATCTGTACTATGTATTATATGTTATAAATATTAGTATTTCATATTTTTATACATATAAAAGAAGCCTGATTATTTGTTATCAAAAGCAATATATAAGCAGTATAACAACATTTTTAAAAAATTTATTTATATGTATTTTTCAAATAATAACACTTTATTTAACAAGAAGTTATGTAGTATATTTGATAGTCCAAATCATTTTCACTTTTTTAGAAAATATTTTTATTTCTAGAATTGCAGATAAAATGTATCCATTTTTAGAGGAGAAAACAACTTTTCCTCCTAAAAGTATTATTAATAACATTAAAAAAAATGTGTTAGCAATGTCTTTTCATAAAATAGGATCTGTTATTGTTACTGGCACAGATAATCTAATAATTACAAAATTTGTTTCATTGAGTGCTACTGGTATATATTCAAATTATTTAATTATCATTTCATCTATAAATTCATTTTTAACACAGATATTTTCTTCGATTACAGCTAGTGTAGGTAACTTGATTTCTGAAAAAGATGAAAATAAAATTTATAGTGTTTTTAAAAATATATTATTTTTAAATTTTTTATTGTACTTAATTACATCTGGTGGAATGTTTATTATTTTCAATGATTTTATTACTATATGGTTAGGAGAACAGTATACGTTTTCTTTATACATAGTATTTTTTATTTGTTTAAATTTTTTTTCAGCTGGAATGAGAAAAACTATTTTAACTTTTAAAGATGCGTCGGGTTTATTCTGGAATGATAGATATAAGCCTATTGCAGAAGGTATTGGTAATATAGTATTGTCAATCCCCCTTACAATATACTTGGGAATTAGTGGTACATTTATAGGCACGATAATTACGAATATATTTATTGCTTCTATTATAGAAGGATATGTTTTATATAAATATTTATTTAAAAAAGATATAAAAAAATACTTTTTTGATATATTTAAATATTATGTGGTATATTTTATTTATTTTCTGATATTAATTATTTTTAATAATATTATAAGCTTTAATGCATTATTAAATATATTTTTAAAAGGTATTTGCTGTATTTTGAGTTTTGTCCTAATTATATTGTTTTTTGTTAGAACAGAAGAATATAAATATTCAAAAAATTTATTTAAAGAAAAAATATTAAAAAAAAGCTATAAGGTTCGTTAATTTATATAAAGACAAACTATTAAATGTCAATAAATAAATTAAATTTTTAAAATTTATTGCTTTAGCAGGCATTTGTCTTGACTAAGAGGTGAATCCTCTATAAAAATCCTCTTTCTTTTCAAAAAAGAGTACACTGAAAAGAACTTTTCAACACCATATCGTTGAAAGCTCTTACATTAGATTCCTGTTTACCTTTAAACAATCATCGTATCTTCTGATTTAATGTAGACAAACTTATGAACTTCACCATTGATATCAGAATACTGATAAATTTGTTTTCTAGTGTTTTTAGGAAAGTCTAATGATATTGAATTGAAGAACGTGTCTCGGGTTTCTTCTGGTAATCTCATGATATGTTCATGAAGGATTACAAAACTGCTTTTATTTTTCATAATTGAATAAATATATCGAGCAATCTTATTTGCAATTGCGATATTTGCCAGTTTATGACGTTTCTTATTTCCGTTCTTGATTCTTTCAAACTGATGCCTGAGCACTGGATTATGACGTCTAGCAAATTCAGCAATCATATAAATTGCATGTCTAAGATACCTGGATCCCTTTTTAGAAATCTTGCCCATGGTTTCTACAGATGTTCCAGAGCGTTTGTTTCTAGGACTTGATCCTGAATAAGAAACAAAACAGTCTGCATTTTTAAATCTGCTTATATCACCAGTTTCAGCAATCACAGTTGCGGCAGTTATAGGACCACATCCTGTCATTGTAAGAAGCAGTTTATAAGCCGGATTTAAAGACACGACATCTTCGATATATCTTTGAATTGCTTTAAGTTGACCTTTTATGTTTTTAATGTTTTCAACAAGGTCAAGGATGATGTTTCTACCGTAAGAAGAAATATCATCAGGAACCAGAGTATCCCGGCATAAATCAAAGAGCTTATCAATCTTATCCATCGAACAACGATGTTTCGTAGCTTCATAAACGACATTGAACACTTCAAATTTAGAAGCATTTATGATATCATGTGTTGTAGGATATGAAGATAAGACAGCGATAAAAGCAGCTGATTTAGGTTCGAAAACATATTGAAGTTCAGGAAATAAACAATCACATTGTGCGATGAGACGGTTGATTTCTTGAGAATAGATTTTTTTGATCTGATAATGTCTGTGTATTAAAGCTTTCAAGTCTTGATATCCGTTTTTGTTTTCAAAAACATTGTCATTGACATACTGAACATCAGAATCGGTCCCAATGATAGTTGAAATAGTTTGAGCATCTAAAGGATCTGATTTAGCAATGTTATGGGCTTTACGCCACTGATTGACAAAATCAGTATTTAAAAATCTGATGCTTTCATTATCGTTAAGATTAGCTTTAATAAAGTTATAGACATTAGTAGAATAGATACCAGTAACTTCTAAAGCAAAACAGATACTGGTACAATTATCATCAGAATAACTTCTAACAGTATCTAAAAAAGAAGTAACTTCTGATTTAACAAATTTAAAAGATAGTTTTTTTCGTAAGAATTTAGGTTTAACAGATCTACGATCACAAACCTTGAGGATAGCAGCATCTGCTTTGCCTTTAGAGGCGTCCATGCCAACGTAAAGAATATAATTGTTTTCCATAAATAATGACCTTCTTTCATATGTAATCGGTATTGAATTGCACCTCTAAATCAAGACAAACGCAACCTCGCAAATACGGAGACAAGTGTAGAAACACTGCTGCAACAAACTAATTCGGGTATAAAGTGATGTCAAGATTAAAGGATTAAGTCTTTGTGAAGTGGACGTACATGAAGTAGCCACAGGGAGTGAGAATAAAACCTTCATCCAAAACAAAACTATTATCTTAAAATTAGAATGTACAATCAATAATGAATTTAATAAAAATCATTAAATGATTACGTACATATTATACGAGG
>NZ_NFLA01000056.1:0-14429 GCF_002160675.1 Erysipelatoclostridium sp. An15 | reverse complement strand
GTGTAACCTATCCATTGTTAGTAAGTAAAGTTTTTATAATAATTAGATTATTAATCTATAATTATTTTGATTGTTTGATATAATTGATTATAATGAGGTGATAATATAGTGATTATATTCAGGTGAAATATTATTGTTTTTCAAAGCGGAAATTATACCCAGTAATGAAATAAGTTCATCAATTGTTAATTTTCCATCATATCCATATTCAACACATTCTGGTAAACTTGATAGAATAATTTGATCATTTAATTGCCAAAAGCTACTTACCAAAAATTTTTGATAACTAGGTATCTCTTCAGGATAATAACGTCTAGATATTTCTGATATAACACCATTTTCATCCCATCTATTTTCTAAGACCCATTGCTTCAATGAATTAAAACAACTTCCATTCCTTCCATAGTTAAGATATTTATCACTTAAATTTGAATCAATAAATACATAACCATATTTTTGTCTTTTATAATTTCCTTTTCTATACTCAAAAGACATAACAGCATAAGTATATAAAACATCTCCTATGTATTCACTTATACTAAAATTATCACACCACAAACCATACACTCTTTCGAAATTTATTAATATAGCCTTTAATATTCTAATATTATTTGAATTACTTTCAAAAAAAACTTGTTCAATTAGATTTATATATTTATTTAAAAAAGAAGTATATCCACTTTTTGTTTCAACATAATTTTCTATAATATTAGAAATAATTTTAGAATATTCAGGTAATAAATAATATGTATTAAAAATAACTTTTTCTTTAAATTCCTTATATTCTTCTTTAATTTTTTCCTCATCAGCAATAACTATAACTTTAATTTTTTTGTTTTCAGAAAAATTATTAATTACTCCCAGTAATTCTACCATGTCTAATTTTGATCTTTCAAAATCATCAAAAATTAATACTAATTTTTTTTCAATCTCACCATTTGAGTTATAACATTTTATAGAGTTTTTAATTTCAATAAAATCATAGTAATCAATTGATAAAGCCGCGTTAATTCCCCTTATTACTTTTGAATATTCTGATAAATTTGAAGCTATTTCTTTTATATTAGATATATTAAATTTAGATTCAGATAACTTCTTATTTGTTTTAAAATCTATTATTTGTTTCTTTATTTGTTTTTCTATATTATCAATAGAATCTATCCCAAATAAAGATAACACTATAATTGCATAATCTTGTTCTTTATTTAACTTTGAAGAAATATCATTTATTAAATATGTCTTTCCACACCCCCAACTTCCTGTTAGCATAATTGCTCCGACATTTTCATTACTTTTAATATAATTTATTATTTCATCTTCTATACTCACTATATTATCACCTCATTATAATCAATTATATCAAACAATCAAAATAATTATAGATTAATAATCTAATTATTATAAAAACTTTACTTACTAACAATGGATAGGTTACACTAAATTGTAACAGTTCTCATAGAAACTGTCCAATTTAGTGTAACCTATCCAGTATAAATCTAAGTAAGTTTATGTGAACATACATATTTTAATCACTTTTAAAAAGCATTGATAAAACCTGACTTTTTTATAAAATCTTCACGAATTGGCACAATGGAGAATTTATTGAAGGAATGATGAATGAAGGATGTCCTGCTTTTGTAGAAAAAATATCTATTACTCCGATGAAAGCAAGTGAATTAATTAGAAAGGCTGGTGGTAAAGTCGTTTTAGCTCATCCAGTTTGTTATCAATATGAAGATAATGTACAATTAACAGAATTATTATCATTACTAGATGATATGAAAGCCGATGGCTTAGAAGCTATTTATATTTATGTTGATAAGCATTTTAATAAAATTAATGAAATTGAACACTGGAAACAAATTGCAAAAAATAAACATTTATTTATTACAATGGGCTCAGATTATCATTTTACTGATCAAATACATCCTATGATTGGTTTGTTAAATGAAGATTTTCATGTAACTGATCAACAAAAAATACAGATATTAAATCATATCTTAGATTAAAAAATTTTATCAAGAAAAATATATAAATGTACAAAACACTTTCATAACAAAATTGTATAAAGATTATTATATTATTTGGTACAAATGAGTTTATTTTGGTACCAAATTCTTATCGAAAACAAACAATCTACAAATATTTTAAAATAAAAAGTAGAGCATATCTTTTAAAATACCCTCATTTTATAAAGACACGCTCTACTTAAATATTTTTTATTAAATTAACGAACAACGATGTTTACTATTTTATTTTTTACTACAATGATTTTAACAATATTTTTACCATCTGTATGAGCCTTAACATTTTCTTGTTCAAAAGCTAATGTTTTTACAGCCTCTTCATCAGCATCTTTAGCAACTTGAATTTTAGCTCTTAATTTACCATTTACTTGAACACCCATTTCAATAGTTTGAGTTACTAACATGCTTTCATCATATGTTGGCCATGGTTCATAAGCAATTGTATTTTCATGTCCTAATAAGTGCCACATTTCTTCACAAACATGTGGAGCAATACAACTTAACATCTTCACTAAATTTTCAGCATAAGGACGATAAACTGTTTTTGCCTTAAATGCTTCATTAACAAAAATCATCATTTGTGAAATAGCTGTATTGAAACCTAATGTTTCATAATCATTAGTTACTTTTTTAACTGTAGCATGATAAATAAAATCTAATGAGTGATCATTTTCATCACTTAATTTATCTGTTTCAATAACTAAACGATAAACACGATCTAACCATTTTCTTGCACTATCTACCCCACTATCACTCCATGGTTTACTAGCTTCTAATGGTCCCATAAACATTTCATAAACACGTAGAGTATCTGCACCATATTCATTAACGATATCATCTGGATTTATTACATTTCCTTTAGATTTACTCATCTTTTCACCATTACCACCTAAAATCATTCCTTGGTGATATAATTTTTTAAATGGTTCAGGATTTGATAAATATCCTTTATCATACAAATATCTATTCCACATACGAGAATATAATAAATGTCCAACTGCATGTTCAGGACCACCAACATATAAATCTACCGGTAACCAATGATCCAATAATTTACGATCTGCAATAGCCTTATCATTATGTGGATCAATGTAGCGCATATAATACCAGCTACTTCCAGCACTACCTGGCATTGTACTTGTTTCACGTTTACCTTTTTTCCCATTAACTTCAACATTTACCCAATCAACTGCTTTATCAAGTGGTGAAGCTCCTGATTTTGATGGTGAATAATCTTCTAATGGTGGTAAAATTAATGGTAACTCATCATCTGATAAAACAACAGATGTCCCATCATCAAAATTAATTACTGGAATTGGCTCACCCCAATATCTTTGTCTTGCAAAAATCCATTCTCTTAAACGGTAATTAATTTTCTTTTGTCCACAGTGATGTTCTTCTAACCATTTAACCATCGTATTAATTGCATCTTCTTTATTCATTCCATTTAAGAACTCAGAATTAATATGTTCTCCATCTTGAGTCCAAGCTGCTTTTGATACATCGCCACCAGCTAATACCGGAATAATTTCTAAACCAAATTTTTTTGCAAATTCAAAGTCACGTTCATCATGAGCTGGTACTGCCATAATTGCTCCAGTACCATATCCAGCTAAAACATAATCTGAAATCCAAATTGGGATTTTTTTA
This sequence comes from Erysipelatoclostridium sp. An15, assembly GCF_002160675.1. NCBI lineage: Bacteria > Bacillati > Bacillota > Erysipelotrichia > Erysipelotrichales > Coprobacillaceae > Thomasclavelia > Erysipelatoclostridium sp. An15. The sequence continues at coordinate 10,752 of NZ_NFLA01000056.1, read as the reverse complement.
TTATTTACTGGATTAATTGCATAAGCCCCAGTAAATACCCCAGTTTTATCTTTATTTAATTCAGTACGTTCTAATTCTGATTTTGTTGCACACACACTAATATAGTCATCAACTGCCTGTTTTTGCGCTGCAGTTGTAATTTTTGCAACTAGTTCATGTTCTGGGGCCAACACACAGTATGTTGCACCAAATAATGTATCACAACGTGTTGTAAATACAGTAAATTTATCTTCATAACCGTCAACTTTAAAATCAACATGGGCACCAATTGATTTTCCAATCCAATTTCTTTGAATTTCTTTTGTTGATTCAGGCCAATCAATGTCTTCTAATCCAGCTAATAATTTTTCTGCGTATGCCGGAATATCGATTACCCATTGTTTCATATTTTTACGAATAACTGGGAATCCCCCACGTTCGCTTTTACCATCAATAATTTCATCATTAGCTAATACGGTTCCTAATTCTTCACACCAGTTGACTGGTATATCAACATTTTTAGCTAATCCATCGTTATATAATTGTTTAAAAATCCATTGTGTCCATTTGTAATAGCTAGGATCACAAGTTGAAACACATTTATCCCAATCAAATGAAAAACCTAACATTTTTAATTGTTTTGTAAATGTATTAATATTTTTAACTGTAAAGCCCTCAGGATGATTACCAGTTTTAATTGCATATTGTTCTGCAGGTAAACCAAAGGCATCAAATCCCATTGGATGTAAAACATTGTATCCTTGCATTCTTTTCATTCTTGATACAATATCAGTTGCTGTATATCCTTCTGGATGCCCTACATGTAATCCTTGTCCTGAAGGATATGGAAACATATCTAAAGCATAAAATTTAGGTTTAGAAAAGTCCCAGACATCAGTAAAAAAAGTTTTATTTTCTTCCCAATATTTTTGCCATTTCGGCTCAATTTGTTTGTGATCAAACGGCATTCTATACTTCCTCCTTAAAATAAAAAAAGCCGTCCATCTAAGGACGACTTAATATCGCGTTACCACCTTAGTTCCAGATTAAAAAAATCTAGCACTCAAAACTTTAACGCAGTTAACGGCAATAACTACTAACAATTTCATTATTGCATCTCCTAGGCGAGTTCATAATCTATTTTATCAGTTTCCACCAGCCACTGACTCTCTATAAAAAATTCAATTACTACTACTCCTATTCGTAGACTTTAAATACTCAAATATTATAACATAAATAGATAGATATGCAACAAATTTTAAACCAAACAAACTCAATTTTAATTATTAACTATGATATTTCAAAGCTTTAATTGGATCAAGGTGACTTGCTTTAAATGCTGGTAAACAACTGCTTAAAATACCTAATCCTAAAGCAAACAAATAAATAACTAACAATAACTTCAAATCAATTGACACAAAGTTACCTTCAAAACTATAACTTGTAATTACTAAACTATTAATCATTTGAACAATTTGAATCAATAAAATTAACGCTAAAACAAAACTAACTGTAACTAAAATTACACTTTCTAATAGTACTAATAATAAAATCTGAATTTTACTTGCTCCTAAACATTTAAAAATACCAAAATCCTTGGTCTTTTCAACAACAGATAAATACAATACCTCACCTATTAAAAAACAAGCTGCAATTATAGCTAATGAAGAAAACAATAATAAAACTCTTTGAATCTGTAGCAAAAAATTATCAACATTTGCATTGATATCTTGACCAGCAACCTTAAAATCCAAATATGAATATTTCTCTTTTAAATTTTTAATTTCATTTTCAACATTTACTAGCTGATTTAAATTCATTAAAACTAATTGAGTCGTGATTTCTTCTTTATTAACTTTAAAAATTTCACTAATATGTTCAAAATTAGCAAGCTCATTTATATACATCGTATCAAACATCGATACTTCATCTGTTATTCCTACAATTTTTAATTTAATCTTCTTTATTTGATTATCTTTTAAATAATATCCATATACATAACGATTAATCAATTTTTGATAATCATCACTTAAATGAACTGCTGTAGTTTTTGTCAAAACTATTTCATCATCCTTATTTAATTTTCTTCCATATTCAATTCTATTAGATTGAACTTTTTTTGTCATATCACTAATATAAACAGTTGACTCTGTTGCATAGCTGTTTTTTAAAGAAATCCCTATAAATTCATAATCTACAGGTTCACCGTATAAATACTGATTTTGTGAATGTTCTTTTAGATTTATTAATTCTTGATAATTGATTGCTTGATGATTTTGCTGTTGTATTGAAATCAACTGATTTGGAAAAATAGACGTTAATTGTTTTTTGACCTGGTTTTGTAAAGAACCGCTTAAAGTAAAAGTTATCATAATACAAAAAATAGCCAGAGTAATTCCGGCTGATATTTTCAAATTTCGATATAAATTAGAACAATATTGTAATAAAACTAGTTTAAAAATATTAGCTGGTGCATGTTTTTTTAACCGGCAATAAAATTTATCTGTTGTTTTAATAGAATCTCTTTTTTTAGTCAACTTGCCATTTTCCATAACATACAATTGATTAGCATATTTAATGGCCAAATTTTCATCGTGACTAATTACAATTACCAATCTTTCTTTTGCTTCTTTTTTTAAAAGTTCAAATACTGCTTGACTATTTTCTTGATCCAAAGAGCCAGTTGGTTCATCACATAATAAAATGTCTACATTTTTTATTATCGCCCGTAATAAAGCAACCCGTTGTTTTTGACCACCAGATAATAACTTGACTTTTTTTCTTTTTAACTTTTGCAACTCTAATTTTTCTTCTTGATCTTCAATTGCTCGTTTATAAATTATCTTAGTAAAAAAGCCTGGTAATAAATAATTATTTTTTACATTCAACCAATTAATTAAATTAAAATCTTGGAAAATAAAACCAACATGTTTCCGACAATAATTCTTTATTTCCCGAATATTTTGATTATCAATAAAAATATTGCCTTGATAATTTAAGTCAATTCCCCCAATAATATTTAACAACGTAGTTTTCCCACATCCAGATTTACCAGTGATAATAACCATTCCTGTACTAGGAAAAGTAACACTTAAATTATCAATAACAAGATCATCATATTCTTTTGTTAAATTTTTAATTTCCAGCATATTCTAGTTCTCCTTTAACAAAATACTGCCATCCATCTTATTAATTATTAATGCTCCATGAACCCCCGAAATCCAGCAAATAATAATATAAATAAAGATTAATAAAATAAATAAATCAAAAGAACCTAAAAAATAACGTGGCAAAACAAATAAATTATTAATTCCTATAATATTTTTATCTAAATCAAATAATGAAATTAAAAATAGCGTTCCAAAAGCTACAACACTACCTACAATACCAATTATCATTCCTATCAACATCGCTTCAAATCCAAATAAACTTACGATCCTTAACTTAGAAATACCATTAACCTGTAAAATACAAGTATCTTTTTTTCTTTCAATAAAAATCGTTTTTAAAATAATTGAAATTAAAATAATAGAAATAAAAAAACTTACACTTATAAAAATAATTACAACTATATACGCTAGATCAAATAACATTTGATAACTATCAACATATTCTTGATGATAACTTACCAGTAAAAAATCATCCTGATATTTATCAAGAACCTGTTTATATTTAGAACTAACTAAAATTAAAACATCTTTAGTCTCTAATTGTTGTCTTAAGTTTTCATCAATAATATTTCTATCAATATAAATATTACTACCCTCATTAACATAATCGTTAATAATCGCACTAATAGAAAAAGAATAACTGATTCCATTTAATTCATATTCAATTTCATCATTGACTTTTAAATCATATTTTTTTGCAGCCTTTTGATTAATGACTATTTGATTTTCTTTACTAGGATAATGGCCACTTTGATAATCAAAATTTTTAGTATTCTTTATTTGATAAATTTCAAAATTTTGATTTCCTTTAAATACCCCTTGACTAAAATCCAATTTAAAAGATACATCATCAATCAAACTATTTTCTTTAAATTTAGTAATATCATCTTCTTTAAACATAGTATTTAAATAATCATTTTGATAAACTTCTATTATCTCTTTTAATGGATCACTTTGAAAACGATTTTTTAAATATAACCAGCCACCATTACACGCTGAAAGAAGTAATACGAAAGCAATAATAATAAATATTTGTGAAACAAACATCATTATCAACTTATTTCGTTGATATTTTATCTGCTGTTTAATATAAAAAAACAGTCTTTTAGACTGTCGAGGTAAAAAATATGTACTGTATTTATGGTATTTACTAGTTTTAAAATCATAATAATTTATATTTTGATCTAAATCAATTATTTGCGACGTATACTTCTTTATCAATGAAATATTATGAGAAATCACAATAACCAAATGTTGTTTTGCATACTGTTTTAATAATTTCATTACTTCTTTGCTTTGGATACCATTTAAGGCACCAGTTGGCTCATCAGCTAGAAGAATTGGAGTTTGACATAAAAAAGCTCTTACCAGTCCAACACGCTGTTTTTGTCCTCCAGATAATTGATCTGGATAATTATTTAACAGATGTACAATTTCTAGCTGATTGCAATATGTCATCATTTTAAATTCAATATCATTATAGCTATAGCCCTTAATCAAAGCTGGTAAAATAATATTTTGCTTTATTGTCAAAGATGGTATTAAATTATAAAACTGATAAACATAACTAATATAATCCTTTTGATATTGAACAATATTTTCTCTTTCTAGTTCATGACCATCAATTAATATCTGACCACTATTAGCTTTCTCTATCCCAGCGATGATATTTAATAATGTTGATTTACCAGAACCGCTTTTACCGACAATCGCAATTAAACCTTTACTTGGAAATTTGATTGTAAGATTATTTAATACTGTCTGCTTATTTTTACCAAACTGATAAAATTTTGTTATTTTAATTAATTGTAATGCCATAATTCTTCTACTGTTTAATACAGTACCTCCTTTATTATAATTTGATTTCTAAACTTTTAGGCAATATGCTATAATACTGATGGTGATAAAATGAATCAATTTAAATACAGTAATGATAACAAACGTTATCATACCTTTAATTATTATTTAAAAAACAAATATCATTGTAAAGTTGCAAAAGTAGGATTAAATGCCGGATTTACCTGCCCTAATCGTGATGGCAGTAAAGGGGTTGGGGGTTGTATTTTTTGTAGCGACTCTGGTTCTGGTGATTTTGCCGGTAATGTCCACGATTCTTTACAAACCCAATTTAATCAAGTAAGTCAAATTTTATCTAATAAATGGCCTGGTTGTAAATACATCGCATACTTTCAAGCAAATACCAATACTTATGGTCCTATTGAAAAAATCAAAAAATGCGTTGAACCATTTATTAATAAAAAAGATGTTGTTGCCATAAGCATTGCTACTAGACCGGATTGTTTAAATAATGATGTTCTAGAATACTTAAAAGATGTCAATTCACGCTGTGATTTATGGGTCGAATTAGGTTTACAAACAATCCATGATCGTACCGGACTAATCATTAATCGCTGTCATAGTTATCAAGATTTCCTGGATGGTCTTAATAAACTACGAGCCCTAAATATCAATGTCTGTGTTCATATCATCAATGGTTTACCATATGAAACACCTGAAATGATGCTAGAAACAGCTAAAACAGTTGGTCAGTTAGACATTCAAGCTATAAAAATTCATATGCTATATATTATTGAAAATACAAAATTACATCAATTATATTTAAAGAAACCTTTTAAAATTCTTGATCGTGAAGAATATATTAAATTAGTTGTTGAACAACTAGCTTATTTGCCAGAAAATATTGTTATTGAACGACTTACTGGTGATGGTAAAATTGATGATTTAATTGCTCCATTATGGTCGGTTAAAAAAGTAACTATTTTAAATGATATTGATAAAATGATGGTCGCAAAAGATTATTATCAAGGATGCAAATTATAAAAAGAAAAAAGCCCGAAGGCTTTTTTTAATTATCAGTTTCAATTAATCCATAATCACCATCATTACGGCGATATACAATGCTTATAGCATCTGTTTCAGAATCACGATAAACAAAGAATGAATGTCCTATTAATTCCATTTGCATAATTGCTTCTTCCATATCCATTGGTTTTGGTGTAATAGTTTTTACTTTTACTAAGACATCTTCTTCTGGTTCAACATCTTCAATTGAAGAAAGGTTGAATGCAAGTTTATTATCCTTTGATTTACGACTTAGACGTGTCTTATACTTTCTAATTTGTCCTTCCAATTTATCAATAGCTAAATCGATTGCATTATACAAATCATCATCTACAACTTCTGCTCTTAATAGAACATATTCAGTTGGAATAGTTATTTCAAGTTTTTGTCCATATGGATAAACTCGGCATAACACTTTAGCCTCTACATTATCGCTAACGATGAAATATTTGTCTAGCTTTGATAATTTTTTTGAAATCTTTTGTTCAATTGCTTCAGTGATTTCAATGTTTTTTCCTCTTACTGAGATTTTCATAAGAACTCCTCCTTTGTATATAAATATTATACAATATTAAATGATAAAATAACACTTAAATTATAGATAAAATTTTCGTAAATTTTACACAAAATGAAAAAAACCCGAATTAATCGAGTTTTTTACATCTATACAATTTTAAATTTTTTTTATATCTAACGATATTTCTTTAAAACTTCCACTTTATCTAATTTTTCCCATGGTAAATCTAAATCACCACGTCCAAAATGTCCATATGCAGCAGTTTTTTGATAAATTGGTTGTCTTAAATTTAATGTTTTAATAATACCACCTGGTGTTAAATCAAAGTTTTCTCTAATTGCTTTAATAATAACATCAACATCAACATGTTCACTACCATAAGTTTCTACAAATACTGAAGTTGGTTCTTTAACACCAATTGCATAAGAAACTTGTATTTCAATACGATCACAAAGATCAGCTGCCACAATATTTTTAGCAATATATCTAAGCATATAAGCTGCTGAACGGTCTACTTTTGAAGGATCCTTACCACTAAATGCTCCCCCACCATGACGAGCAGCACCACCATAAGTATCAACAATGATTTTACGACCAGTAAGTCCTGTATCACCATGAGGACCACCAATAACAAATCTTCCAGTTGGATTAATTAAAACACGATAATCTTTATTTAATCCATATTTTCCTACTACAACATCCATGATTTCTTCTTTAATGTATTTTTTAAAAGCTTCTTCATCAAAATCAGGATCATGTTGAATTGACATTAAAATTGTATCAATTTTAGGATCTTTATCAGTATAATCAACAGTTACTTGAGCCTTCATATCAGGACGAGCATATTTAAATTCACCACTATTTTTTTTCTCTGTTGCATAGCGTACTAAATGATGTGCCAATGAAATTGGAAGTGGCATATATCCTTTAGTTTCCTTGCAAGCATAACCAAACATAATTCCCTGGTCACCAGCACCACCAACTTCATCATTAGTACCTAATGCAATATCAGGTGATTGACTATCTAAAACAATTTGAACTTTACATGTTCGATAATCAATCCCTTTATCGCTATCATCATAACCAATATCTTTTAAAACATCACGAGCTACTTGTTCATAATCTACTTTAGCTAAAGTAGTAATTTCTCCACCGATTACAATTAAATCTGTTGTTGCAAATACTTCACAGGCAACACGTGAATTAGGATCTTCTTTTAAGCAGGCATCTAAAATAGCATCGCTAATTTGATCACATACTTTATCAGGATGTCCTTTTGATACTGATTCTGAAGTAAATAACAATTTTTCTTTCATTTCTTTCTCCTTTCGACAAATAAAAAAGCTTCCTAAAGAGAAAGCATACATATTTAGGAAGCCTTCTCTCATTGTTCAAGTTTAACCTTGCTAAGTCAGGCACCTTCTAATTTAATATAGGGTTGCCACTACATCATCGATCTTCATCTAGTAGTTCTTAATAAGAGTCTTTTTTATTTATTTGTTTAATTTCTTCTTTGCTTAATGATGTAATTACTTCAATAATATCATCATCAAGACCAATATCTAATAAAATACTTGCTATCATTTTCTGTTTACGAATATTATCCATATTATCACCTTAACTTAGTTTGCATTGATAAAACAATAATATTCCTAAAAACGACACATAAATAATAATACATCTTTTTTTAATATGCAAGTAATTTAATAGCTATTAATATTTTAACATAAAACAAACGATATTTTATCTCAAATTTGTCTCATTTTTAAAACATTGGTTCAGTTGCAATATTCCTTACTTCTAAAACACCAGGTACTTCTTCCATTAAAATTTGTTCAACACCATCTTTTAAAGTTTCATCTAATAAGCTGCATCCAGCACATGCACCAAGCATTTTAACATAAACAATCCCATCTTTAAAATCAATTAGTTCAATATCTCCACCATCACGATTTAAATATGGTCTTAATTTATTAACAACTTTTTCAATTTGTTCATATGTATTTTCCACTATTATCACCTCTTTTGTATAGTATATTGTACCACAAAAAATATTTTTTTAAATAAATATGATATCCAAATATAAAAACATCTACTTATAAAAAAATATCTTACAATCAAAAACTTTTATTTTAATAGTAAATAATATAATTATAATTCAAAAATTTCATTAAAAAGAAATAATTTTATTAATTTTATGTTATAATGTCTCCGTAGGGAGTGATTATTATATGGGTCAAAAGATAAAACGTGGCGATATCATCGATGTAAAAATCACTGGTATTCAGCCTTACGGTGCTTTTGCAAGTTTACCCGATAATTCTACAGGATTAATTCACATTTCTGAAATCTCAGATAAATTTGTAAAAAGTATTGATAGTTTTGTTAAAGTTGGTCAATCAATTAAAGTAAAAGTTATTGACTTCGATGAAAGCACTAATCATGCTCGTCTAAGCTTAAAAGCCATTGATAATCGTTATCGTAGACGAAATAAGCGTGTCTATTATAAAAACCCCAGACGATCAATCGTTGAAACACCTAATGGTTTCAAGCCATTAGCTGCAGCTATGCAAATATGGATCAAACAAGGAATCACGGAGGAAAATTAAAATGATTACATTAGATTTAAGCAAAGCTAAATTAAGCGAAGATTTAAGTTCATATCAAGAAAAAGTTAATGAAATTCATGATATGATTCATAACAAAACTGGTGCCGGGAATGATTTTCTTGGCTGGGTAGAATTACCAGAAAATTATGATAAGGCTGAAGTAGCATTAATTAAAGAAAAAGCAGCTGCTTTACAAGATAAAACAGATGTATTATTAGTTTGCGGTATTGGTGGATCTTATTTAGGAGCACGTGCAGCAATCGAAGCAATTAATGGATTATATCCAAAAAATAAAGTTGAAATTATTTATGTAGGAAATACTTTCTCATCAAATTATATTAAACAAGTTGCTGATTATATTGAAGACAAAGATTTTGCAATCAACGTAATTTCAAAATCAGGTACAACAACTGAAACTTCTATTGCTTTTAGAATTTTCAAAGAAATGTGTGAAAAGAAATATGGTAAAGATGGTGCTAGAGAAAGAATCGTTGCAACAACTGATAAAGCAAAAGGTGCTTTAAAAACACTAGCAACTGAAGAAGGATACACAACTTTTGTTATTCCTGATGATGTTGGAGGACGTTATTCAGTATTAACACCAGTTGGTTTATTCCCTATCGCTATGGCTGGAATCGATGTTGATGAAATGATGAAAGGTGCCAAAGATGCGATGGATAAATATAGTGTAAGCGACCTTGAAAAAAATGATGCTTATCGCTATGGTGTAGCTCGTCAAATTTTACACAAAGCTGGTTATCCTGCAGAAATGTTTGTAACTTATGAATTACAACTTTCTATGGTTGCTGAATGGTGGAAACAATTATATGGTGAATCTGAAGGTAAAGAAGGAAAAGGTATTTTACCTACTAGTGCTACTTTCTCAACTGATTTACACTCATTAGGACAATTCATCCAAGAAGGAAGCAAAGTATTATACGAAACTATTTTCCAAATTAAAGAACCAAACAGCGATATGGTAATCCCTAGTGATCCTGATAATTTAGATGGTTTAAATTACTTAGCTGGAAAAACTGTTGACTATGTAAACAAGAAAGCTTGTGAAGGTACTATTGATGCTCATGTTAACACTGGTAACGTACCTAACATCTTAATTACAATGGACAAAATGGATGCTTATGGATTTGGATATATGGTTTATTTCTTCGAAATGTCATGTGCAATGTCAGTTTATTTATTAGGAGTAAACCCATTCAACCAACCAGGTGTTGAAGTTTATAAAGCAAATATGTTCAAATTATTAGGTAAACCTGGATATTAATAGTAAAGTAAACATGAAGAAGGTGGGTCATCAAGGCTCACCTTTATTTTTGTAAAAATATACGATACACTTATTAAAATTACTATCACAAACAGAAAATATAAATACATTGTTTTTACAAACTTATAACATAAAATAAATATTTTTAAAAAAATTTAATTTTTTTATTGACTAAAGTTATAGATAATGGTAATATATAGGGGCGCCAAGAAATGGAGGTTTAGCTCAGTTGGGAGAGCATCTGCCTTACAAGCAGAGGGTCAGCGGTTCGAGCCCGTTAACCTCCACCATTAAAAAAGAAGAAAAGCCGGCTTAGCTCAATTGGTAGAGCAA
>NZ_NFLA01000055.1:0-14606 GCF_002160675.1 Erysipelatoclostridium sp. An15 | reverse complement strand
TTATTTGATTATGTAAACTGGTATAATAATATCAGGATACATGGTTCACTTGATTATAAAACACCTGTTGAATTTAGAATGTTCTCATAGAAATTGTCCAAAAAAGTGTTGACAATCCACACTAAATTGGACAGTTTCTAAGAGAACTGTTACAATTTAGTGTAACCTATCCAAGTTCCCCATTCTGGGACAAAAGAGTATGAGAAGAGAAACATATAAAAGATTTATAATGTCATTTCTGTAAGAAAATTGTATCTGTTATTTTGAGAGTGTAAAATAAACTGTATAAGTTGAGAGCGTACGGCTCAGCTTCACAGTTTTTATTTATATCTATGTTATAATAAAAAAAGAAGAGATATATGAATATGGCAAGAATAAAACGTAATCCTAAAAAAGTTGCACTGGCATAGGCTATTATCGATGCATATGACCCAAAATTGTCCAATTTAGTGAAACATATCATTACTCCATTTAATTTTCATATAATAAGACACACCTGTATCACAATAACGACAATCAATAATATTGATTTAGAAACTTCGCATGATCTAATGAGACATAGTAATATCAATACTACTACGAGCGTTTATACACATATCCAGGAAAAACATAAATAAACACTATTTTTGATAAAAAATGTGATGAAAGAACAAAATAAAAAAGCCCTCAACTAGAATATACTCTAGAATGAGGGCTTAAAGAGATTTTGATAATCTCATAGTATTTATAATGGTCTCCCCTTAGGGATTCGAACCCTAGACCCACTGATTAAGAGTCAGTTGCTCTGCCAGCTGAGCTAAGGAGAGATGACAAATATTATAATACATCAACCTTATAAGAAAAGCAAGTGAAAAATAATGAAAAAACTAAATAGCTATGATATAATTAATCAATGAATGGGGTGACTTGGCAATGTTTTACAAACAAACGGTTAATAATATAAAAGTAGTTATAATTCCACTAGATGGCGGTTTATTAGATTTAAATCGGCTTCGTTTTAACTATTTCAAAAGAATATGTAAAAAACATAATTATAATATTACTAAAAAAGAATTTGAAGATTCTTTAGGTAATATGAAAACAATGTATCAACAATTCCCTATTAGTAAAAATTATAGCAGTGAAGAAATTAATAACGTTATTGAACGTGATTTATTTGAATACGCAAAATTAAAACCTGATGCTATAAAAAAGGAAGGTACTGAAGAATTATTACATTTCTTTAATCAAAGAAAAATAAAAGTTGCTGTTTTATCAACCCATAAAATAAAAAGTGCTATTAGATATTTACAATTAACAAAATTATATAATCAAATTGATTTTATCATTGGTGGCGATAGTGAATTACCTGGCTTACCTGATCCAGCTGTCTTAACAACCACTTTAGAACAATTAGATTGTCAACCTAGCGAAGCAATGTTAGTTGCCAATTTCCCAAGTTTATTATCAGCCGGAAATCAAATATTAATGAATGTAATCTATCTTAATGATTTATGCAGTGCCAATGAAACAGTAATTCCTCGTGTTTTTAAAATTGCTAAAAACAACTTTGATGTTATTAATGTCTTTTTGTTTTCACCATATGATACTATGGAAATTTATTCACCATTACTTGGTATGTCTAAAGATATGGATTTAGAAACCTTAAATCAAACTTATCATCATTTATTAGAAGAATATAAAAATGATGAACAATTAATTGAATTAGTACGCGATACATATCATTATTTTTTAGGACAAATTGTAAGTGAAGATGATTATCCAATAATAGAACCTAGTTTTTTTAAAGAATATTCAAATAACGAATCCAACAAAGATTCTTCTATAAATAAAAAAAACAATGATTTATCATCATTATTAAAAAATCAAAAAAATACAAAAACTTCTATTGGTACTGATTTAAATGAAGTCAATAATTTAATTGACCAGATCAATGGAAATGTTTCTAACGAAAATATTGAAGAAAACAAACAAGAAAAACTACAAATAGAAAAAGAAAAAACTATCGGATCAAAACTTGCTGATTTTGGCTATACTTTAATTATTGATGCCTTAGTATCATTTATAGCATTATTACTTTATGTTGGTTTTGAAGATTTTATTAATGGTCCTGGTATTGGTGCTAGTATTGTAAGTAAAATCATTGAATTATATATTACTATTGCTTTAGCACCATTTAAATTGATTTTTAACGGTTTAAATAGCTTAATTAACCTAGTTCCTGATTATTCAACAATAACTGCTGGAAATCAGTTTTTATCAACTTTAGCGATAGAACTTCTTTTTGCCATTATATTTAATATTATCATTATTTATATATGTAAATTAGTTTATCGATTAATTAAAAACATCGGAGTCGAAAATGAAGATAATTAATAAAATTAAAGAAATAGATGTAAAAACATCACACTATTTTTTAAGATACTATCATCACCATTTTCTAAATAAGATCTTGATACTGATTACTGGAATTGGTGATTTTGGAATGATTTGGCTTGGCTTAATTTTAATATTGAGTCTTCATAGTCAAACTCGTTTTCTTGCCCAAAGAATGTTAACAGCCCTACTTGCTTCAACAATCATTGGTCAAGTAACTATTAAATCACTTGTAAAAAGAAAACGTCCTTGTCATACATTTACAGATGTAAACATGTTAATAGCTATTCCTAATGACTATTCATTTCCATCTGGACATACTACTTCAAGCTTTGCTTGTGCAACGACAGTATGTTTTTTATTTCCTAAAGCAGGGGTAATTTTTATGATCTTCGCTTTTATAATGGCATTTTCTAGATTATATCTGTTTGTCCATTATTTAAGTGATGTTACTTTTGGAATGATTTTAGGTATTTTAGTAGGAGTAATTGTTATGTTAATATAAAAAAAAGTGCCAAAAACTGGCACTAAATTAATAATCCAATACTTAAAACCGCAATCAAGTTCTTTGCCATATGTAACAAGATAGACGCAAAAATCGTCTGTCTTTTTTCATATACATAAGAAAGCGATAACCCTGTTGCCATATATGGAATCAGCTTAATCCATTCAGTCATGTCCCCTGCAAGAATGTAAGTATAAACATGTAATAAACCAAACAAAAATGCTGAAAGTATATGCGCTAAAACTTTATTTTTTTGCCTTAATGTATTGAAAATAACCCCTCTAAATAACATTTCTTCAACAAAAGGAGCTAAAATAACACTTTGGATAAACATTAATGGCAGATTAGATTTCACTAATGATTCTACAAATACTTGATTAGTAGCATCAGAAGCCTGAGATCCTAAAATCAAAGTTTCAATAGCTGTACCAACGAAAGCTAACCCATAAGATACAACTAAACCGATTGTAAGTACCCAAATAATATTTTCTAAAAATTTATCTTTAAAGATTTTCCAATTTTCAATTAAGAAATCTTTTAAAACAAATATTATCGGTATAGCCGAAGCAATCCCTATTAACATATTATAAATAATATTTACAAAATCAGCTGAATAAGCATTGCTAATATACATTAAATAAAGATTTATTAAAAAATTCAAAATTGTCGGTGCAAAATACAAATACCAGGGAAAAAGAAGAATTACCCCAATTGCTTTTTGCCGATTATTTAACTTCACTGTTTCAATCAAATTCAAATTAACACCCCACTAAATCTGATTTTTATCTTCTAAATCAATTTCTTCAAAAAATACTGCTTTACATACTTCTAGTTCAGCTGTAAATAAATAAACACCCACAATTGTCGTAAGTACATCTACAATAATTGGTACTGGAATAATCATTGTAACAACAGTCATAATAAGTACCGCTAAAAAATACCAGCCAATATAAGAAAGATATAGTACTACTAAAGTTGATTTATGCCCTTTCATTAATCGAGCTGATTCACTCATCGCCTTAGCACCCTTTATATTATATTTTTCTAATAAATATGGTGTTAAAGCAAAATATAATGAATACATTATTAAAACAACTATCAACACAATACTACCCCAAAAAAAGATATTACCAATATTTTCTATCACCGTAACCATTTTTGGATCATTTAAAATAGTACTAATATCTGTTGTTTCAAATCCTGATTGCATAATAAACGATATAATACTATTAAAGGCAGCATCGCCAATTATTAACTTTGAAACCAGAGCAATAATTAAAAGAACTAACATCAATAAAAATAACAGCAATAATTCTTTAATAAAATAAGTAAAAAATAAATCTTTATACCTTTTTATCCCAACTAAACCATCTTGTTCTATTGATAATTCATCACTTCGTTCATTAACTGTTTTTAAAGCAGTTACTACTTTACCATGTGAAAACGGTAAAACCAAAAAGCCTAATATAGTTATCAAAAACGGAATACTACTTCCAATTAATTCAATTAAATAATTTATAGCAACCATCATGATACCAATAAATAAAAATATCATTACAATACTACTACGATTAGTAGCAATCATACTTCTAGCCTTGGTCTTTATATCACGAACATTCATACTAATCCCTCCATGTTATTATTATATCAAATAATAGCATTAAAGGGAATTATTTGATGTCTAAACTAGTTTTTATAGCTTGATTAATCTGTTTCATAATTCGATTATCAATTTTTCCAACCTTTTCTTTAATTCGCTTTTTATCAATCGTTCTAATCTGTTCTAATAATACAACACTCTTTTTTTCTAATGACCCCGTCTCTAACATAACATGGGTTGGCAAAGGATTTTTAGTTAACCTTGATGATATCGGTGCAATAATAACTGTTGTTGAATAACGATTACCTTTATTGTTTTGTAATATTATTACTGGTCGATATCCACCTTGTTCACTTCCTACAACTGGTGATAAATCAGCATAATAGATTTCCCCTCTATGTATCATAACAACAACTCCTTTATTGCAATATATGATTAAAGATAAATTTTATACCCAATAAAAGAGTTATATGGTATGATTATCTTATCAATATGGAGGTAAACAAAAATGATAAAAGCAGTAATTTTTGATATGGATGGTTTAATGATTGACAGCGAACGTGTAACCTTTGAGGGGTATCAACATGTTTTAGCTAAAGAAAACCTAACAATGAGTGAAGAAAAATACAAAACGCTTTTAGGAAAACCAGTAAAAGCTGTTCATGATTTATTTAAAGAAGATTATGGTCCACAATATGATGTTGACCAAATTATTAAAGATGTTCATGCTTATATTGCTAAGCGTTTTGAAACTGAGGGCGTACCTTTAAAACCAGGATTAGTTGAATTATTAAAATATTTAAAAGAAAATAATTATAAAACAATTATTGCAACAAGTTCTCATCGTAATCGAGTTGACTTAATTGTTAAACAAGCCCAAATCGATCAATATTTTGATGATTCTATTTGCGGTGATGAAGTAACAAAAGGAAAACCAAATCCTGAAGTATTCTTAAAAGCTTGTCAAAAACTACAAGTATCACCACAAGATGCCTTAGTTTTAGAAGACTCTGAATCAGGTATCAATGCCGCTTATAATGCTGATATAAAAGCAATCGGGATTCCTGATATGAAATATCCTGAAGAAAAATATGTTAAAATGACTTATAAGATCATGGATAACTTATTCCAGGTAAAAGATTTTTTAGAAGAAAACAATAAATAAGGAGGAATTAATGAAGTGAACTCAATTATTTGGATACCCAAATAATTGAGGTTCATTTCATAATCGATTCCTTTTTTGATACTAACTAAAAAAAGATTAGCATACTGTATGTCTACAAATCCTAATCTTTTTATCAACACTTATAAATTAATAATCTTAAATTATTTTACTACATCATTCATTATCTGATCAATTAATTGAATAACTCGTTCACTATTTTTTCCATCTTGATATTTAAAAAACATTTGACTAAATTCTTTAATATCATAGCTTTTATTTTCCTTAATAGCATCAATTAATTCAGTTTCATTTTTACAAATTGCCCCTGGCATCACTTGACTATAATCAACAAAACATCCTAATGTCTTCAAATATTCATCTAAATCCGGAACATAAAAATACATCGGTTTATTTAATAAAGAATAATCAAAGATTATCGAAGAAAAATCAGAGATCAGCATATCACTAACTGTAAATAAATCATGAGTATCTTCATGATTGAAATTTATGATCCGTTTATCATCTTGTAATTTAGCTTTTAACAATAAAGGGTGGAATTTATAAATTAAAACATAATCATCACCTAAAGCATTTAAAACTTTTGTAGCATCAAAATCTACTGCTTTAAAACCTTGATAAATATTTCCTCTAAATGTTGGTGCATATAAAATTATCTTTTTATTTTCTAAAACAGGGTACTTACTAATCAGTTTTTGTTTAGTAGTATTTAAATAATTATCATCATTTAAATGATCAACACGTGGCATCCCCGTAGTAATTACATGATCTTTGCTTACCGCAAAAGCTTCATAATATGGTTCTTTCCAATAATCACTATTACTTATGACATAATCGTAATTTCTAATTGGATATTCACGCTTAATCGCATTTCCAAATTTTTTAATTGCTCCAGTTGCATGCCAGACTTGAATAACAGTTACCCCTTCTCGTTTAAAATTACTTATAACATAGTTATTATCAGTAATTAAAACTAATTTAGAAGTGTTTATAACATATATTTGCTTGATACAATTCAACATGTACAAAAAATTATTTATCAATGATTTCTTATTATAATTTATTAATACTGTTTTTAAATCATAATCTTTTTTATTTTTAAGACCATCATAAATAATCTTTAAATCACTTTCTAAATGATTAGATTCTAGCGAAACAAATGCAATTTGATTTTGCTTAATAGAAAAACGACTTACAAAAATATTACTTATTTTAAGAATAATATAAATTATAATCTTTTTTATTCCCATTTTCTCACCTACTTAAATAATATTTCAACAACACGTTTACTTGCATTTCCATCTTCATGATTATTAAACCGCTGGTTAAATACTTCTAGTTTTGAATAATCATAACAATGATTGGCAACTTTATATAAAAGATCATCTTCATTTTCAATAACTTCACCAGGAAGATCATTATAAATATCTAAATAAAAACCTCTTAATTCATCACGATAACTATCTAAATCATACATATAGAAATAAATTGGTCTTTTTAAAATTGCATAATCAAAGAAAACACTTGAATAATCAGTTATTAAAACATCAGCAATTAGATATAATGAACTAATATCTGATTGAGGATCGATAAAATAAACAAAATCCTTAACAGCCTCTAAATCAAAATCATTTACAATTAAATAATGCGGCTTAAATAATACAATATATTCATCTTGTAAAACTTGCTGCCATTTTTTAAAATCAACTTCAAGCTTAAAAGTATAACCTTTTAAATTATATGAATTATCACGCCAGGTTGGCGCATATAAAATAATTTTTTTATCTTTAGGCAAGTTCAATTTAGCTTTAATTTTCATAACATCATCCTCAGTATAATTAGATAAAATATCGTTACGAGGATAGCCTGTTTCGATTAATCTTTCTTTATTAATAGCAAAAGCACTTTGAAATACTTCAGTAGTAAAACTACTAGGGCTAATCATATAATTATATTTACTTACATCATTATCATAAGTTGAACGCATTTCTTCAACTGACATTTCACTACGATAAAAAGTTGTTCCTTCAAGAACTTCAATATCATGAGCTAATTTTTTTAGCGGTGTACCATGCCAAGTTTGTAAATATATTTGATTTTTTTTCTTTAAGACATACTTTGGTAATTTACAATTAGAAATCCAATATTTACTGCGGGCTAAATAAAAGAAATATGGTATACTAAAATATTCAATAATCTTAGCATTTGATATCTGGATATTCTTTTTTCGATGATGTTTTATTGCAAAAATGCAACGATATTTTTGATATTCTTGATGTGCCGTCATATATTGATGTAAGGCCATCGGATTATCAGAATAACCACGACCATGAAAAGAAATAAACAAAATCGTGTTTTTATCACAAGGAATAAAACGATATCCTAAGCGATAAATTATACGTATCATTTTTCCTAAAAATTTTTTTATCAGCTTCATTTTTTCCTCCTATAAAAATAAGGGGTATTGCCCCTTATTTAAACACTTCTTCAACAACACGTTTACTAGCATTGCCATCTTCCCATGAACAAAAGCGTTGATAAAATTGTTGATATTTTTCTTGATAATCAGTATTTAACTGATCAATATTTTTAATTTTGTCAACCACTTCTTCACTAGAAAATACTAATGGACCTGGTAATTCAGTTTCCATATCAATATAAAAACCTCGTAATACATCACGATATTTATCTAAATCATAGGTATAAAATAATAACGGTCTTTTTAAATTAGCATAATCAAAGAAAACACTAGAATAATCAGTAATACAAATATCACTAATTAAATATATTTCAGTAATATCATCATATTTACTTAAATTAAATGCAAAATCTTCTAAACCTGTTACATCTAAATTATCAGCAATGTAATGATGTGTTCTTAACAACACAACATATTGATCTCCTAATTCTTTTTTCAATAAATCTAAATCTAACTTCAATTTAAACTTATATCTACCATTTCCATAATATTCATCGTCACGCCAGGTTGGTGCATATAAAATAGTTTTCTTATCTAAAGGAATTCCAAGTTTTTTCTTTAAATTTAATGCTATTTCATCACGATTACTAGCAGATAATAAATCATTACGAGGATAGCCAGTTTCTAACATATTACCATCGTACATAAAACAGCTTTTAAAAATATCACTAGAAAATTTATTTGGAGCAATCAAATAATCCCATTCTTTCTTTTGACGATAAAACTGTGCTTTATAAGTTGGTGAAGCAGCAGTTACTTCTTCTTGATCAAATGCTAATCGTTTTAGCGGTGTTCCATGCCAGGTTTCTAAAAATACTTGTTCTTCACGTTTTCTAAACCATAATGGCTGACGAATATTAAAAACAAAATATTTACTAACCCCTAAATAATAAGCATATTCACGTGTAAATCTTTTTACAATTTTACCACCGTATGGTAATTTTTCATGAGGATCATTTAAAACCCAAACAAATTCATATTTACCTGGATAATTTTTCCCTAGATATTCATAGATATATTTAGGTGAATCAGCATAACTTTTTCCCATAAATGTTTCAAACATAATTAAATTTTCTTTAATTGGTTTATTAATATATTTATGTTGATAAAGATATTTGTTCATCTCGTTTTTATTTTTAAGAATTTTCTTAAATTTGATTTTTGCAAGATGACGATTCACCGTTCTTTTTACAGTCGCTAAATCTTTATTGATACAAGCGTTAACAATCTTTTTACTGTAACGAGAACATTTAGATAATAATCGAGGCTGAATATTTTTTAAAACTTCAGACATTACTTCAAAACGCTCTGTGCGCCATAAATCATTTTTACTACGACGAATCTTTCGAGCAAAGAATTTAGTATAATAACGCAACATTTTTGAATCCAGATAATAGCGAATATAGCTTTCTGGTGGAATAATAGCCGCACAATAACGATAAGCAGCTATAAATTCATCAAATTTATTTTCTGAATCTTTTATCTGAGATAATGCTGGATTATTAATTGGATCATTGTGCTTTCTTTTTACATAAATAGCTTGATCAACACGATCAAAACTGCGAGCAAAATTTAATAACTGCACTACAAATGGTGCATCACAATAATAATTAAAATCTTCATTGAATCGCAATTGATGTTCTTTGATTAATTGTGCTTTAATTAAAATATTCAAAACTGATATATTTCTAATTGCATGTCTAGTTCTTATTAAAATATCAGTAGCATATTCACTATAATTATCTTCATTATATTCCTTTTCAAGAAATTTATTATCAAGATCATGATCTTTATCTTTTAGATTCAACTCATTGTTCTTTTCATCACCCATAGTTTCAAAAACTTTCTTTTTAAACCAGGTAACTTTTCGAATTCCAGTAACTAAATCTAAATTATCCTGACTAGCTCGTGTTAATAAAGTATTTAATGATCCTGGCATTAAATAATCATCCCAATCAATAAAATAAATATATTCACCACAAGCATTTTCTAATCCAATATTACGTTTTTTAGCAACATTTAAGTCATCTTCTACTGTAATAATTTTTAAATTAACAGGATATTCTTGAATTTGTTGATCAATTTTAGCGCTTTTACTAGCTATTAATAATGTTTCAAAATCATCTAGATTTTGTTCACTAATACTTTCTAAACAATCATATAAATATTGTTCATAACGATCGTAAGGAATAATTATACTTAACTTCATCTTTTTACCTACTTATGTAAATCATCTTTTATTTTAGTTGTAGAAATACCTTCTGTACGTGGTAAATAAACAACTTCACAATAATCTTTTAAGAAATCAAATTTTCCTTTCCAATCGTCACCCATAACAAATACATCAACATCATGTTCTTGAATATCTCTTATCTTTTGATCCCAAGATTCTTCAAGAATGACTTCATCAACATATCTAATAGCCTCTAAAATTAACTTACGATCTTGTTCACTATGATATGCTTTTTTTCCTTTTTGAGCGTTAAATGCATCACTGCTTACAGCAACAATTAAATAATCACCTAACTCTTTAGCTCTTTTTAAAATATTCAAATGACCTACATGAAATAGATCAAATGTTCCATATGTAATTACCTTCTTCATTTTAATTCACCTATCCTTTTATGCGATCTATAACTTTTTCCCAAAAACTAATCTGTGGGTTTTGGACAATTCTTTTTTCAAATTTTTTATCTCTGATTTTTGCTTTTTCTTTATTAGAAAGACTATTGTAATAGTCTACATATTCACCATAATGATCACATACTACGTTAACTTCCCCATATTCTTTAAGCATGCCACCTTCTATCCACATGGCACTTTGGCAAAACTTTCTTACTTGAGGTAATGAATGGGAAATAAATATAATTGTTTTTCCCTTATCTTTTAGCTCATTCATTTTATTCAAACATTTTTGAGCAAAACCTTTATCACCTACTGATAAAGCCTCATCAACAATAATAATATCAGGATCCAAATAAATTGAAATCGAAAATCCAAGTCGGGATTTCATACCACTAGAATATTTCTTTACAGGCTGATACAAAAAATCACCAAGTTCTGCAAATTCAATAACACCATCGATGATTTCTTGAATTTTCTTTTTCGAAAGTCCTAATAAAGCACCTTTAACATTAATATTTTCCAAACCTGTAAGCTGTTTATTTAAACCAGTATTGATTGCGACTAAAGACTGTTCACCATTTATATGCATAACACCCTCATCTATCTCACTAATACCAGCTAAAATAAGTGATAAAGTTGACTTTCCAGAACCATTAGTTCCTAAAATCCCAACAACCTCACCTTTAGGAATTTCAAAACTAATATCTTTTAAAGCATAGAAGCGTTTTGCTTCATTACTTTTCCCTTTACCAGTATTTTTCTTTTTTAATTTATATATTTTTGAAACATGTTCAAATTTAATAGCATAATTTTCCATTTTATCACCTAAATCAAATCAATAATCTTATGTTTAAATTTATACATCATCATGCATCCAATTACAAATAAAACAATTGTAATCAACCAGAACACACTCATTTGTTTCCAATAATGCATAAATCCATAATGATATAAAAAGCAATCACGATATCCACAAACAATATAATAGATTGGATTAATATTCATTATAAAACGAATAAAATTAAATAAAGGTGTTTGTCCACTAAAACGAGAAATTGGCCACAAGATTGGTGTTAAATATAAAATCAAACGCATACAAGCAAGAATTAACTTTCTAGTATCACGAGCAATCATATTTAAAACCGATGTTACCATTGCTAGACTGATTGCAAAACAACATGCTGCAAAACAATAATATATTAAACCCAACCAGTGTATAGAAGGATATATACCTTGTGTAAAATAAAACAGTACTAATAAAATCATGATACAAGCATGATTAAATAATTCTTTTAAGACAACAGTAGCCGGCAAAACGCTAACTGGAAATTTCATTTTAGTAATAACTCCAATTTTTGAAAAAATCGCATTAGCTCCATGAGTTATGCATGGATTAATAAAAAACCAGACTACCATCCCGGCTAACATCCATTGAATAAATGGAAAGCCATCAACAGCATTTCGATTCATTACAAATCCAAAAACAAAATAATAAGTTAAAATTTGAATAAAAGGATTTGCAAAATTCCAAAAGATTCCAAGTTTTGAATCTCGCATATCTGATAGTAGTTCATATTTAGAAATAGAATATATTCTAAATAAATTACTAAAATTCTCTTTTAGAACATATTTTATACTTTTTAGCATCTTATACCTCCAAGCTACTTTAATTTACAACAATATCATTATAATTATAGCACAATTATATTACAATATAAAATAACATAATTTTTTACAAAAATAAAAGATATTTTCAGATTTTTTGCATTGAAATCATTACTTTTATTAGCACTATTTTGCAAATAAATCATCTTAGTTGAATCTATAAATAAAATATGATAACCTTATTTACGAAAGAGAGGCAATAATTATGCAAGAAACTGTATTATTATATAATATTGATAAAACTGAAGCGGGAAAAGCCATTATTTCAATATTAGAAAAATTAAATGTTGAAGTAATAATTGTTAAAACTAGCGATCTAATGAGTCCTATTGGTTATATTTTAGGAATTGAAGATTACCAGCGAGGAACAGAAGCTTTAACCTCTATCCCTCATGATGATATGATGGTTTTAGCCGGTTTTGAAGACGGACAAGTTGATATTTTATTACAAATTTTTAAGGAAGCAAATATCCCATTTATCCCATTAAAAGCCATTGTCACAAAAACTAATATTGACTGGACTTTTAAACATCTTTTAGAAAATGTTAAAAAAGAATATTTAGAATTTACAGGTATGAAACAAACTAATTAACAAAAAAGCCAAAATTATTTTGGCTTTTTTTAACGTCCATATAAATCAGACATTGGCACTTTATCTAATAAAGAATCAATTTTGGCAACTTCTTCTTCAGTTAAATAAACATTAGCTGATTCTAAGTTTTCTTTTAAACGGTTACTTTTACGAGTCCCTGGAATTGGGATAATATATGGTTTTTTATTGATCATCCATGCTAATGAAAGTTGAGCTGGGGTACAATTTTTTTCTTTAGAAATTGTTCTAATCATTTCCATTAATTCTTGATTAGCATCATATGCTTCAGGTGTAAATTGAGGCATTCTTGTTCTAAAGTCATCTTTATCAGTAAATTTAACATCTTTATTATAAGCATCAGATAATAAACCATTGGCTAGTGGTGAAAAAGCAACTAAAGAAATATTTAATTCTTCAAGAACTGGGAATAATGTTTCATAATCACGATACATCATAGAATAACGGTTTTGAATTGCTGTTAATGGACAAATTGCATGAGCTCTTCTAATTGTATCTTCATCAGCTTCAGAAATACCCCAATATCTAATTTTTCCAGCTTCCATTAGCTCTTTCATTGTTTTAGCTACTGTTTCAATTGGTACATTAGGATCAATACGATGTAAATAATATAAATCAATATAATCAGTTTTTAATCGTTTCAAACTTCCTTCAATTGCTTTTTTTATTGTTTCTGGACGAGCATCCATTACAAGATTTGTACCTTGATGATGAACCCCACATTTTGTTGCAATAATAACTTGATCACGATAAGGTGCTAATGCTTAACCAACTAATTCTTCATTATATTCAATAGTACCATCTTCATTTTCTGCTACATAACATTCAGCAGTATCAAAGAAATTACATCCTTGTTCAACTGCTTGAACAATTAATTTTTTCATTTCCTCTTTGTTGGCTGGTTTACCATATGCATGAGTCATTCCCATACATCCTAAACCAACTGCAGACACTTCTAAATCTTTACCTAATTTTTGTTTTCTCATTAAAATTCTCCTTTTATAATTAACGATCTAATCCAGCAATCATTTCTACAGTTGCTGCATTATAATGATCAAAGAAACAGCTTTTATTACGATTCATACTTTCAATTATTTCCATATCTTCATAATTCAATTCAAAATCAAAGATATTAATATTTTCTTGCATTCTTTCTTTTTTAACTGATTTTGCTAGTGGTACAATTCCTCTTTGTACTAACCATCTTAAAATTACTTGGGCAACTGTTTTGCCATATCTATCACCAATTGCTTTTAATTCTGGATTTGTAAACATATTATTTCTTCCTTCAGCAAATGGTGCCCATGCTTCCATTTGAACACCATATTTTTCATTATATGTTTGAGCTTCAATCTGTTGATGGAATACATTTACTTCTACTTGGTTTACAGCTGGTTTTACTTCACTATATAAAACTAAATCAACTAAACGATCAGGATAGAAATTTGATACACCGATTGCTTTGATTTTTCCTTCTTTATATAAATCTTCTAATGCTTTATATGCTCCATAGTAATCATTGAATGGTTGATGCAATAATACTAAATCAATATAATCTAATTG
>NZ_NFLA01000054.1:0-15156 GCF_002160675.1 Erysipelatoclostridium sp. An15 | reverse complement strand
CCACCAGTTACTAAAGATAAATAAGTTTGATTATTAAAAAACATCTTATTGGCATATTTCATATTAACACTCCATTACTATAATATTTAAATAATTTTTATTGTTTAATATGCCAAAGTCATTTTAAAGACAGTTATATTATAGCATATAAAATACTATATATTATCTCAAATTTATCTCATTTTTATAATGATAATTACTCATAAAATCTAACTAATATTTATATCATTATAGTAAAGTATTTTAAAACAAATCTGATTTTATTAAAAAATGGTCCTTGTAAAAAGGACCATTATAAATCAATATCAGCAACAATCTTTTTTTGTTGATAACGATAATACCCTAAACATATTATCGCTAAAAGACATACAATAACTACAATTAACATAAAACAGTGCATAAAAAACGTTTCTGGTAAAATAGTAATAACTGGATCAGTTCGGTAATCAAAGATCCAATAATCATTTCTAAAAACTATCTGGTGAAAAAGTATAAATGCTCTTTCAAAGTCCAAAGCAGCTAAAAAGCCTAACACAGTTGGCACAATAATTGTAATTAAACCAGTTAATCGTAAAAAACGATATTCTTTTTCTTTAATCTTTTTAATTGTCATTGGAATTGAAATTAACCCACTGATAACCATCATTACTTGAATTGCTTCAAAAATACGTTTTACTTCTTCAAAATGAATTCGACCACTATCAGACATTACAAAATCTGGTAAATTCAATGTTCCTTGGTAAAAAATTGATTGATAATTAATTAATATCCGATAATTTTCTTTAATAGTCTCTGCATCTAAACCACTAATTTGATCAATATTTAAATAATTAATATCAAAATAATATAATGGTTTAAAAAACACTGTAAAAACTACCGCAAAACTAATGATAAAAATCATAAGCATAATCGCTAGAAAAATATCATTTTTTTTATAACTCATATAAGAACTCTTCACCTTTTTGAACTTCTACTTTAGAAAGCTGTGGATAATTTTGTTGTCTTAAAGCTTCATAAATACAAATCGCTGCACAATTAGATAAGTTTAAACTTCTAACTTTATCACTCATTGGAATTCTTAAACAACGATCTAGATTTTCTGTTAATATTTCTTTTGGAATTCCATCATGCTCATGACCGAAGAATAAGTAATGCTCTTTACTAGTATCGCTAAAATCCTGATCTGTAAAACATTGATGTGAATAACGCGTAAAGAAATAATATTCACCAGGATTTTTTTGTTTAAAATCTTCATAACTTTCATATACATGAAGATCTAAATCCTTAACATAATCTAATCCAGCTCGTTTCATTTTTTTATCATCTAAATCAAAACTCATTGGTTTAATAATATGTAAACTAGTATTAGTTGCTACACAAGTACGCATAATATTTCCGGTATTTTGAGGAATTGCCGGATGAACTAAAACTATATGATTCATTTAATCCATCTCCTTTAAAATTGCATATAATTTTTTCAACGCTTTTGCACGATGTGAATGTTTATTTTTTTCTTCCATTGACATCATAGCTGAAGTCATTTTACATGGTGGGAAATAAAAAATCGGATCGTAACCAAAACCATTTTCCCCTTCGATTTTATCATTGATTAACCCTTCCATTGTTTCTTCGATAATGATTGGTTCTTGACCAGGGATTACTAAAGCCATCGCACAAACAAAGCGAGCTGTTCGATCTTTATCTTTTAGCGCATCTATAATATATTGATTTTTAATATCATAACTTGTATCATGACCTAAAAAACGAGCTGAATAAACACCAGGCTGTTTATCAAGAGCGTCAACTTCTAAACCACTATCATCAGCTAATACTGGTTTATTAACAATTTTAGCAATTGTACTAGCTTTTATTAAAGCATTTTCTTTAAAAGTTGTTCCTGTTTCTTCAATATCGATTTCTTCATTTAAAACATCTTTCATTGATAATACTTCAATATTAATATCTTTAAGCATTGCCCTAATTTCTTTTAATTTGCCTTGATTAGTCGATGCTACAATTAATTCTTTCATGACTATACCTCCATTTTTTATCGTGTTTATTATAGCACGATTATAGAGTAGTTTGCAGATTTTGAAAAAATAAATACTATTTTTTTATTCACGATATAATTTGATTATAGATATTGGAGGACTATAAAATGACTAAAAAAATAATTATAAACGCTGATGATTTTGGTATCAGTGAAGGGGCAGTATTAGGGATAATTAAAGCTCATCAAGATGGGATCCTAACTTCAACAACTTGTATGGTTAATATGCCATATGCAAAAACGGGCTTAGAACTTGCAAGTAGATATCCTAATTTAGGAGTAGGAATTCATCTAGTTTTAACTGTAGGACGTCCATTAATTGACGGTGCTAAAAGCTATGTTGATAAAAATGGTAACTTTTTAAGACCGTCTGCTTATCCTAATGAAGAACCAAATGCTAATTTTGATGAATTATATCGAGAATGGAAAGCTCAAATAGAGAGATTTATTAAATTAGCTGGTAAAAAACCAACTCATATCGATTCACATCATCATGTTCACTTATTACCACAACATCATGATGTAGTAATTAAATTAGCTAAAGAATACGATTTACCAATTAGACAACGTGACCAGATCATTAATAATTATAAATATGTTAGATGTAATGATCAATTCTACAAAGATAATGTAAATTATGAATATTTAACTAGCGCTATAAATGATATTGATGAATATGGTGAAATAATGTGTCACCCAGCTTTACTTGATTGGCGTTTATATCAAATGAGCAGTTATAATATACCAAGAATGAAAGAATTAGATCTTTTGTGTGATAAAAAAATAAAACAGTTTATTAAAGATAATGATATTGAACTAATCAATTATTCTAATCTTAAAAAGACAGATTAAAACCGAGCCAGTTAGCTCGGTTTACTTTTTATTATAAATAGTATTGTTGGTAATAATGAACCCGTAATAAATCACAAATTGTCATAATTTGATAATTAAAGTTTATTCCATCAAACTTACCAGGGACATGAATTACATAATCAGAAATCTTATATTCATCTAATTCATATGTTTTATTTTGCGTAATCAAGATTGAAGTACTTAAATCTACTCGTAATTCCTTTTTTATATCAACAAAATAGTTCATTGATCTACCTGTAGCAGAGATAAAAATTGTCACATCATTTTCATCTAAAACCACATCTTTATCAAAACTATGATATTGAATTACCGGCTTACCAAATGTAATCAAATCAGTTTGTAATTCAACGGCAATAGATAAAGGATATAAAGCACCAATTAATATAACCCGTTTAGCTTTAAAAATTGCTTCACAAATAGTTGAAATATAAGCATTCATTTCTTCATTTGAACAAGATTTTTCCATATCATTAATTAATTGTTCACTATTGATGCCTAACATTCTAGCTCTGATTTGATCCAAACGAACCATATGAGTTCTTAAAAGATCATTTTTAAACTTATCAAAGCTTTCATATCCTAATAAATTACAAAAAGCAACTATTTTTTCTTTAGTGACACCACTTTTTAAGACAACATCATCAATGTCAAAATCTTCAAAACCTAAATAATTATAAACAACAAATTTACAAAAACGATAATAGTCATCAACTACAAAAGCGCCATTTAAATATGTTAATATTCTACTCAATAATATATTCATATAATAACCTCCACTACTTAATAAATTCTTTTTACATTTTTAAATGTTTTTTGCAGCTTCTAAAACTTCACTTTTTTTAACTACAAAAACTTCCATCGTATTTAAACAAATGCAATTTAATTGACCTTTATCGAATGGTCCTAAACCACCATCAATCCCAATTTTATCTTTAAAAACTGGATCATGCCAAATATCAAAACAATCTTTCTTTTGATGAATATAACATGTAGGTGTATGTCCAAATATTATAATTTTATTATCCAATCCCTTTGACATAAAGAAATACTCACGCATCCAGGCACATTCTTCTTCAGTTTGTTCATATAATCCTTTTTCTGGATTAATACCTGCGTGAATCAAAACATAATCTTGATCATTACAATTTATTTCAATAAACGATGGGCATTTATTGACATAATCAATCATCATTTTATAAAAAGCTGCTTTAACTATTTTATAATCAAATTCATTAAGGGCTTTCTTTTGTAAATATTCATGATAACTATGAGCTGTTTTATTTCCGCCATTTTGAGCCCACATTCGTCCTTGTGATGAAGTTGGATCATCAGCAATAAAAGCATCACGCATCATGATTTCATGGTTACCACGAATCAGATGAATATTTTTAAATTTTTGAATATATAAGTATATTTTTAAGCTATCTGGTCCCCGATCGCAACAATCTCCTAAAATATATAATACATCATCATCAGAAAATTTTATTTTTTCTAACATTTTGATAAAAACATTATAATGTCCATGAATATCGGAAAGCACATAAATATTTTTAGGCATACTTTATCACCCTTTCTTATATTAGTTTATCATTATTCACTATTTTTTTAAATAAATATTGTAAAAGTAATTACATTTATTATTTAAAAAAATAGTGATTATTACATAATAAATAAAAAAATGGAGTATCTTAAAATACCCCATATAAAAACCTAGCTAATTTTATTTATTATTATCATTACTAACCTGAATAATCCCCACTAATGATAAGATAATCCCTACTAATTTCATTCCAACCGATAACCCCAATAAAAGACCGGTAGTAAAGTCTGAAAAATCACTTAAAAAATAACTATTAAAATAACCCAAGACTTCTCCTAAAATAATTAATCCTAATCCGACTTTTAAATTCTTGATCATAATTTTCTCCTAATAACAATTAACAACTCAATTCAATTAAACAATGATATATTTATTGTATAAATATAAACAGTAAAAAACATCAAAATTATATTAATTAAATATTAAGTTATAAAAAAATCACGTTTATTCAACGTGATATAAATAATTAACTTGTTTAAATATTTGGTATGCTTCAAAATATTTATTTTCTAATGGTATCCAGATATTTTTAAATTTTTCTAACATCATAGCACCATTACGATCTAAAATTCTTTTTTCTTGTAACTTATCACTAATATCCAAACCGATTGCATAATCATAATACTTTCCAAAATATGGATGTAAGCTATATGTTCCCTCAATAATATTTAAATTATGATAAGGAATTACTTGAATATCATCATCTAAAGCCATCTTGGAACAATTAAATCTTTGATATTTGATTGATTTCTTTTTTAAAAGCGGATCAATTACAGTTTCTTTAAAACGTTCATAATCAACATTGCCCCCTGGCATAGATAATCTTTCTTCAGTACGTTGAAATGGTCTTAAGAAAAAATCATCCATTTTAAAAAGATTAGCATCATAAATTTCACAAAGCAAATTGGCTAAAAAAGACTTCCCAGCACCACATTTACCATCAATGGCAATTGTTAGTGGTTTGTTGGTAATAAGTAATTGATTGATTTTATTAATAATATCAAAATATTGAAAATATCGTTTATCTACAAGTCGATAATGTGGTTTATATTCTTTGCGATATTGCTCAGAATGAGAAATTGGTGGAAAATTTAATTTTTCATATGCCTTCAATTCTACTTCAAACTCTTGATTATTGTAATCAATTTCACCTTGAACCATTGCTGCTTTGATAGTTTCTAATTTATTGATAAATGATGCTAAATTGCCATGACTTTGTTTTGAAGAAGCAACAAATATTTGATTTAAAGTTAATATTTGAACAGAATCTAATTTACCTAGATAAACTCGAATTAAATTATCACCAATAACCTCACTAGTTAAAGTGGTTTGACTATTCAATGTTGCACATTCATTTTGTAATCTTTCTAGACTATTATCAAAAGAATCAATCATATGTCCGCCACCAAATTCATTCTGGTAGATTAGTTTAATAATATCTCGAGGCTTCATGCCTGGATAGCGTATTAAATGTTCTTTAACTAGAGTTATAATATTCATACTACTTAATTAAACGAGCCTTTTGTAAAGCTATAATAATAGCTGGAATTAAAATTAATTGTAAGATAATTCCTGGAATTGCTTGACTAAAAGCTCCGGCAATAAACATTGCAAAAGCAAAGCTTTGTCCTGACATACCATATAAAATAACACTTACAATTCCCCAAACTACTCTACCACCAAGCATAGCAATAATTAAGCTTAAATAAATATTGCTAGTTTTTTTAGATAACCTATTGTATAAAAAACCAGATAAAAATCCATATGCTGCTAATTCAAAGGCCATCGCAATTGCAGTTGGAAACATTGGTGGCATTGAAAATAGTGCACTTCTAAGTAACGGTACAATAAATCCTACGATTAATCCTAAAGGACCACCACAGATAAAACCACATAAAATTACTGGAATATGCATTGGTAATAACATACTACCAAAACTTGGAATTTGCATTGTTAAAAAAGGTAACACTAAACCTAATGCAAGAAAAAATCCTGCTAAAACTATTTCTTTAACTGATAACTTTTTCATCTTTTCCTCCTTGTAAAACATGAAAAAAGCCATAAAAATGCCTGTAATATCCTAATCAAATATATACAGAACTACCTTCATGGCATTACGTTATCTTCTTGATAACTTGATTATCGCTTAAATCATGTATATCAATATTAGCGATAAATTTTTATCTTGTCAATAAAAACATTATAATTTTAAAGCTAATTTAGTAGCCTCATAAATAGCCTTTTTAGCATCTCCAGCTTTTAAAGCATCACCTATGACATATACATTGCCTAAATCTTTGATATCTTGATATAATTCATCATTTGGTTTAGAACCAAATGCTAAAACAATAGCATCAAAACCAGTTAAAGTTTTTTCATTTCCATCTTGTTGATAAACAATTCCATCAGAATTAATTTTTAAAACCTTACTATTTAATAAAATATTAATTCCTAATTGTTTTACATGTTCTAATAAATTTTGACGTGGTCTTTTTGGTGCTAATGGCGCTGCTTTATCTAACATATCAACAACAGTTACTTGATTACCATATTCACCAATTAATTCTGCAGTTTCCACACCAACTAATCCAGCACCTAAAACTAATACTTTTTGATTTTTAAATACTTGTTTAAATGATAAAATATCATTAGCTTTATAAACATTTGAATTATCAATACCACTAATTCCTGGAATAACTGGCAATGATCCTGTTGCTACAATAATTTCATCAAAATTTTCAGTAGCTAATAATTCTTTTGTAGCGGTTGTTTTGTATTTTACAGTAACATTATATTTTTGACAGAACGCTAAATAAGTTGAAATTGTTTTCGCTAAATCCTGCTTCATTACTGGAACAGATGCTAAACGATATTGACCACCAGCAGTTGCTTCTTTTTCATATACAGTAACTTGATGACCTTTTTTACCTAAAATCCAGGCTGCTTGTAAACCAGCAGGTCCTCCACCAATAATGGCAATCTTTTTAGCTTGTTTTGCCTTTTCAATTTTCCAAACATTTTCTTTACCACTAAAAGGATTAATCATACATGAAGTACCAAAACCATCTTCAAATGATGTTGTATATAAGCATCTTTGCATACAACCAGTACAAGTTAAAATTTCATTAATTTGACCATTTTTAACTTTATTAGGGAAATGCGGATCACAAATAGATTGGCGACCTAAAGCAACAAAATCCATCGCTTTTCTTTTAATAGCACTTAAAGCTAAAGTAGCATCATTAATTCGACCCACACCGATAACAGGAATATTAATGGCATCTTTTACTTTTTTTACATTATCAATATTAAAGCCATTTTTCACATAATAAGATTGAATAGCTGTTCCATAAGAAATATGAATAGCATCAGCTCCAGCTTGTTCAAATAACATTGCCTGAGCTACTGCATCTTCAATATCATTACCACCATAATATCCTTCTGCACCACTTGTTCTAACTACAACTGGGTAATCATTTCCACAGGCTTTTTTAATTTCTTCAATAATTTCACAAACAATTCGAGCTCGATTAGTAATATTACCTCCATAACGATCAACTCGTTTATTAACTCCTTTTGATAAAAATTGAGCTAATAAATATCCATGAGCTCCATGAATTTCGACTCCATCAAAACCAGCTTTTTTAGCTCGCAATGCACTTGCAACAAACTTATCAATGATAACAGGAATTTCTTCAGTTGTTAATTCATGAATAGTATTTGGTTTAGAAACATCAGGAATATTGCTAGCACCAACGGCTGGTAACTTAGTAGTTCCTTTTCCTTGTAAGCGTCCTGAATGTTGTAATTGAGCAAAAATATAACTACCATTTTCGTGTACTCTTTGTGTTAATTTAGTTAACATTGGTATAAAACAATCATCATAAATACCGGCTTGAGTTTTTTCGGCTAATCCTTCTTCACTTACACATAAAAATTCAGTTGTAATTAACCCAAAACCACCTAATGCTCTTTCACCATAGTAATTTAAAGCTTGATTTGTAAATTGATGATTTTCATCAGTATAATGACTATCCATCGCTGGAACAACTAATCGATTTTTAATTTCTAATTTTCCAATTTTCATTGGTTCAAATAATGCACTATAATTTTTATCCATATCCATAAATACTCCCTTCTTTTAAGATGTATTTTAACGATATTTACAATAAATACAATCAATTAAAAAAAGTCGCAACAGTGCTTTATTTAAAGACTTTTTAAGTGGCAAAATAATAAAGCAGCGTTTCACTTTCTATGTTATAATGTTTAAAATTGGAGGTATTGTATGTTATTAGAACAGCGAATTAAAAATTTAAAACATATGTCATTATCTCAGCAAATTATTGGGGATTTTATTTTAGAGAAAAGATACCAAATCAAAGAAATGTCAACTAGAGATATTGCTAAAATGACTTATACATCATCGGCAACTGTCGTTCGTTTTGCTAAAAAATTAGGTTATGAAGGATTTAATGATTTAAAAAATGATTATTTAAATGAACTATATTATATTGATACCCATTTTAATCATGTAGACGCCAATTTTCCTTTTAATAAAAATAATTCTTTAACTGAAATTGCTGGTAAAATTAATAATTTATACAAAGAAACAATTGATGATTCTTTGTCATTGATTGATTTTGACCAATTACAAAAAGCTATTGAAATAATGCAAACTTCTGCTACGATTCATATTTTTGGTCTTGGAAGTTCGTTACTTTTTGGTAAACGTTTTAAATATCAAATGACTAGAATTAAAAAAAGAGTTGAAATTGAGACATTAGCAGGTGAATATGGCTTTAATATCAATCTTGTTTATCAAGATGATTGTGCCATTATAATTTCCTATTCTGGAGAATCAACCACAGTTATTAATCACGCTAAATTATTAAAAGAAAAAAAGATTCCTATCATTGCTATTACTAGTTTAGGCGATAATCATCTTAAAGAATATGCTGATATTATCTTGCATATTACTACTAGAGAAAAACAGTATTCTAAAATTGGTAATTTTTCTAGTGAATATTCCATTCAGTATCTTTTAGATTTACTATATACCGGATTCTTTGCTTTAAATTATGATCAAAATCTTGATAATAAAATCCAGCTTTCTAAAACAATTGAAAAATGCCGTCATCCTCAATCAAATATTATTAAAGAAGATTAAAAAAGTAGATATAAAATTTTTCTTATATCTACTTCTTTTGTAATAACAGTTCTTTTTCTAATTTCAAAAAAACAATCGCACTCATTAAAAATGGATAAAAATAAGTTGTAATTCGATAAACGATTAAAGCTGAAGTTGCTTTAGCTATTCCTAAATATGGAGCAAATACTAATAAAAAAGAAATTTCTGGTGGACCCAGTCCGGCAACATTAGGTAAAACACCAGTAATCAATAGCATAATCGATGCTAAAATCTGAATTTGTGAAAATGATAAATCATGAATATTAACTACATAAAAACAATATAAAGGAATTGTATATGTCCAGAATAATTTAAAAAAATTAGTAATAATTACTTTTAAACATAGCTTTTTATTTTTTAAAACTATTTTAGATTCTTGATAAAGAGCCTTTAGATTATCTTGCCAATCTAATTTCTTCTTTTGCCACTTTTCATTATCAGGCAATTTATTAATTAACCATAATAATAAATCCTGTATTTTTTGCCAGCTACAAATTAATATCAATCCAATAATAATTAATAAATATACAAAGTAGCCTACAAAAATATAACGCATAATATTATTGTTAGCACTAACAAGCCAATTAAAATTAAAAGCAATTAAAACGCTAGCATAAACAAAAACTGAAAATTTATGAAAGATACTATCTAATATAATTAATCCAATCCCTTTGCCTGCTTTTATCCCTCGTTTATATAAATAATAACTTTGCAAAGGAATTGTACCAGCTGATGAAGTAGTGATATTACTAAAAGTACCAAGTAGTGTCATTTCAACTGACTGGCGATATTTAAAAGATGGTGATTGTGATTTTATTAAAACAAAATTACCTAAAGCTTCTAATAATTGATAGATTGTACCAACAACTATTATTGTCAAGAAATCAAAAACAGATATATTTTTCAAGTAATTTAGGACATCATTAAAATCCTGACGAAACACAACATATATAAAGAAAATAACTGCTAAAATAGTTATTAAAAAAATTATTATTTTTTTCTTAATTTTAATCATCACCTTTCAGCTAGCAAAAAAATTTTAGATATGTTAGAATTGGTATATTAATGAAAGGATTTGAAATGATGAACCGAACCGAACTAGTAATCGCTAAAGCGTTTTGGCAACTATTAGAAGAAAAGCCTTATAGTAAAATCACTGTTAAAAATATTGTCGAGCGTTGTGAAATCAATCGTAACACTTTTTATTATCATTTTCATGATATTCCTGATTTATTAGATAGAATATTGAAAAGAAATGCTAATGATATTATTAATAAATCCAATCATTTTGATAATCTTATTGATTGGTTTATTCCTATTGTAGAGGATTGTAATAAAAGAAAAAAAGCAATTTTAAATGTTTATCATTCAATTCAAAGAGAAGTATTTGTCGAACACTTAAATAAGATTGCTTTATATATAAGTGAACAATACACAGAACTCTTAACTAAAGATATTAATATTTTAGATCAGGATAAAAAGCTGCTTATCCGTTTTAATAAATGCGTTATCGTCGGAATCATTCTTGACTGGTTAGATAGTGATGCTAATTATGATTTAATTACATCTTTTACTAGAATTTATCAAATTCTAGAAACCAATAATAAAAAGTTTTTTTACTAATCTATTCTTTAATGAATAACTCTAACATCTTATCTTCATTTTAACATAATAATAAAATTATCGTCTAGTTTTTACCATCTTAGCAAAAAGGCTGAACGTTTAAAAAATTAAACGTTTAGCCTTATCTATTTACTCCAGATTTTATCGGCTACAACCTGCCAGTTTTTAGCATACTGATCACATTTACTACATAGATGATCAACTGATTCTGGTGATTGTAAATCAGTAGAATGAGCATTAGTTTTAGCAACCATTGCTCTTAATTTTTCGGGATTTTCTAACATTGGACATGGTCTAAGCATATTTTCATTAAATGGCTGATTATCATGATATGCCATCATCATTGGCGATTTTAACGCATCTAATAATGATTTTTCACGAATGTTAGAATCTGAATAATGAACGAATACACATGGGTCAATATCACCATTAGCATTTATATGCAAATAGCGTCGTCCCCCGGCAATACAACCACCAACATATTCAGCATCATTTTGGAAATCTAATGCAAATAATGGTTTGGTACTACGATAATGACGAATTCTTTGATATGTAGCTTCACGTTGACTTGGGGTTGGTAATAAATCAATTGAAGCATCATTTCCAACTGGCATATAATGGAAATACCAAATAAAATATACTCCTAAGTCAATTAAAGAATCATAAAATTCTTCAGATGTTATTGATTCAAAATTGGCACTAGTATAACAAGCAGAAATACCGTAAACTAATTTCTTTTCTTTTAATAACTTAATAGCATTAATAACCTGTTGATAAACACCTTGTCCTCGACGATCATCTGTTGCTGTTTCAAAACCTTCTAGTGAAATCGCTGGAACAAAATTACCAACTTCAAGCATTTCATCTGCAAACTCTTCATCAATTAAAGTTGCATTTGTAAAACATAAAAAGACACAGTCATCATGTTTTTTACATAAACGGATCAAATCTTTTTTTCTAACTAAAGGTTCTCCTCCGGTATAAATATACATATAAACCCCTAATTCTTTACCTTGGTTAATAATATCATCAATTTCATCATAGGTTAAATTAAGTTTATTTCCATATTCAGCTGCCCAGCAGCCAGTACAATGTAAATTACAAGCACTAGTTGGGTCTAATAAAATTGCCCAAGGTATATTGCAATTATATTTTTTCCGATTTTCTTCTTGAATTGGCCAGCCAACCATAGCTGCATTGATGAAAAAATTAACAGCTAATGTTTTAACAACATTACTATCTACATCATTAATTATTCGACGAATAAATGAATAATACGGATGCTGAGGATTAGTGATAGCTTCACGAATTATTTTTCGTTGTGATTCAAATTCATTAGAACTAAACTTATCTGCCCAATCTATTACTCTAACTAAATTTTTATCAGGATCACGATATACATAATCAAATATTTTTTCCAAACCTAATTTTTGTATTGATGTTTTTACACTCATATAAATACCTCCATTTAATAACTGTGTTTTAGTTTGACAGTATTTTTTATTACATAATGATTCATCATCCCTTCAAAAATCAACGCTAAACTTATGATTAATTGTTGCAATATTTGTTGTTTAAATGGTTCGATTATTAGTAATACTGCTATAATTCCGGCAGCAATAGCTAGTAATAAAATTACATACCAGGTTTCTAAACCAAATTTTTTAGCAACTTGTGCCATTTGAATTTTAAGTAAACTATCTAACAGAATTAATAATCCCATTCCTTTAGATAAATAATTGTAAATACTTGATTGCCATATTAATACAATAATGCCAACTATAATTAATAATAATCCACTAGCTAGATCATATTGAAACGCTAAACTATATAAATCATCACAATAATATCCAATGATCTTAACAATTCCATAAAATATCAATATTATACTGCTTAAATTACAAACACTTAATGAAGCTTTGAAAGGATGAATTAAATTAATAATTCCTAGACTATAAAAAATAGCTGCTATTAAATAATATCCCGTTTTAGCTATTTGAATCTGTTTCACATCACTCCCTTTTGATATTTATTTTATTTTCTTAAAAATTATTTTTAAATAGACAATAATATTGCATATGTCTAATTTTTAGGCATTTGATTAATTTTGTCTAAACACTTTGATTAAATAAGCCTAATTTTTAGACAATATCGATAATTTGACTATTTTATCATGAAACATAATGGTTACAATAAATATTGTAAGGAGGGCCTTATGAAGAAACATGATTCAATAAAATGGACTATTTATCCGTATCTATTTGTTTTTATATGTCTACTTATAAGTGAAATTTTTAGATTTTTTACTCATAGACAGTCAAGGAGGTAAGGTATTATGTATTGGGAATTTGATTTTATTAATGAGTTTAAAGAGAATTGGAATCGAAGAATTAAAAAAATTAAAACTTTGTATTTAATTTTAAGTATTATTATGATCATTGCTGGTTGTGCTTGTATTTTCTTTCCGATTCAGACTTTTAGTATCGTCAAATTTATTGTCGCAATTGTTCTTATTGGTTTTGGTATTTATTCGATTGTTAATTATTGTATTAGTACTAGCTTTTTTAAAGATCCTTTTGCAATTGTTCATGGTATTATTAATATTTTATTTGGAATTTTAATAATTGAAACACCTTCAATTATTACAGCATTTTCATTAACATTTATGTTTGCTTTAATCTTATTATTCTATGGAACTGAAAAAATTGCTTTTTTACAAAAATTAAAATATTTCAATATTACTAATACTGGTGCTTATACATTTAGTGGGGTAATAAATATTATCTTAGCAATTATATTCTTTATTTTGCCATTGACTTCAACAATTGCTATTAACTATATCATTGCTTTCTATTTAATTGTTGATGGTATTACTCTTTTTATCGAAGCAATAAATATGAAAAAAATAAATTAAAAAAAAACTGTATTTACAGCTTTTTAATACACTAAGGCAGTGAATGTAAATGTTACTAATTTCCATTCGTCGCCTTTTTTACTATAAACTTCAGTTACTGCAAAATGATGAGTAGTTGGCTTACCATCCAATAATAATCCATAATTACAATCAGTAATTACTACAGCAGTATCCCCAAAGAAATCAACATTTTGACTATTAATTACTAATTCAGTTGGTTTGAAAGTTCCATCAGTATAAAACTTAATTTCACGATCTAATTTACAAGTAATTCCAATATGAACAAAATTACAGTTTTCATCAGTAACTGCTCGCATTCCTTGTTCATCAGAATTTTCCATAGCTTCCCAGAATTTTTTTGATACTTTTAATACTTCATTTTCCATTATTATCAACTCCTTTTTACAATTTTATTGTATTAAAAGAAATCCCAAAAGTACAATATTAGTTTATCATGGAGCTATAACTTAGATGCATAATGATAATATATTTTATTTTTCAAGCAATAATGTTACAACAACATCACCTTTTCCAAGTAAGTCTTGTAATTGATTATCAGATATATTTTCAATCGTTCCAAGTCGTGTAAAATTCCAGGTATTAGGTCGGTAATAAATTACAAACATATGTCCTAAATATAAAATTAAATCACCACTTTTAGTAGTAGTATGCTTATCATCTGTCGGTAAACTAAAACCTAAATCACCTACTTTTTCCATCTTAGCATAATCATTCATTGCTATTGTAATTGGTCCATTTTTTAATCGTTCTATTAAAGACCTTGTTGGGGCTGTAACGAAAGGAGGTTTTTTTAACCTTTAATGAAGCGTTACAGCTTCTTTTTTTGTTTTGAAGATTATTTTTTGGAAAATTTAATTTTTTTGCTATTTTTAATTAATTTTTGC
>NZ_NFLA01000053.1:0-15167 GCF_002160675.1 Erysipelatoclostridium sp. An15 | reverse complement strand
AACAGTTAAGATAATTTGCATATTATTTTCTCAAATTATTTTAACTGTTTTATTATATTTATTAATTTTATTTGACTAATTCCTTTATTTTTTTGTTCAAATAATCTGCTAATCAACACTATCAGTAGTGGTTGCAAATATTCCATGTTATAATTTGTATATGAGGTGAATAATATGATTATTGATAAAATGAATGATATTTTAAATAGTAATTCAACAAATACAACTCTAGGTGAGTTATGTTCGTATATCAAAGCAAATATTCATCGAATCCCCAAATTAAGTATTGATGATATTGCCAAAGAATGCTTTATTTCAAAGGGACAAATATCAAAGTGTATTAGAAAATTAGACTATGAAAATTATGAAGAATTTAGAAATGAATGTATGCAGTATTTAGATTCCCTTACAAAAAGAA
This sequence comes from Erysipelatoclostridium sp. An15, assembly GCF_002160675.1. NCBI lineage: Bacteria > Bacillati > Bacillota > Erysipelotrichia > Erysipelotrichales > Coprobacillaceae > Thomasclavelia > Erysipelatoclostridium sp. An15. Next base: position 14,749 of record NZ_NFLA01000053.1, on the reverse strand, counting down.
AAAAGTTTATAAATCCACAGGATAGTTTTGCAACAAATGTAATGCATTTTACAAAAACTATGATTAATAATATCCAATATACAATCAATCATATTAATTTGAAATTAATTCAAAAACTTGTACAAGACATAAAAAATGCTAATAAAGTTTATTTATATGCACATGGCGATGTCAGATCAGTTTGTTATAATATGCAAAGAGAATTACAGATATATGATATTCAAACAATTATTTGTGATGTTGATTTTAATAAAGATTATCTTTTTTTTAAAAATGATCTTTTAATTGTCTTAAGCACAAATGGCTATTCGTTTCATTATAATAAACGAATTATTAAGCGAATAAGAGAAGCGAATGTTGATAAATGGTTAATGACATGTAACAAAAACATTACCCTATGTCAAAATCAAATCGTTATTCCTCTCCTTGAAGAAAAATATAGTGAGTATATCATGAAATATATTATTGATATTCTTTTATTAGAATTACAAAACTAGTTTCCAAATTGGAAACTTTTTTGTTTTTTTAAGTCTATTTTTATAAGATATTTCCTGGAGGGAAGAAGATGAACAAGTAAGCAATATCTAGTGAAATTATTTATGTTCTTGCAATTGTGATTTTAGCTTTTGCTGTTAATTTAATGTCCATGGCTAATTTAGGCATGTCAATGATTGTTTGTCCTGCTTATATTATAAGTGAAAAGTTTGATTTTTTAACTTATGGACAAGCTGAATATTTAATTGCAACCATGGTGTTTATTATTTTTTGTTTAGTAATGAAAAGATTTAAGATTTCATATCTACTATCATATCTTACTGGTATTTTATATGCGTTATTTTCTGATCTAATAAAGATTTTAGTTCCGATTTTCAATCAAAATTTAACGATTTCTATGAATATGAAAATAGGGTATTTTTTTATCGGGATGATTTTATCAGGGCTTGCGGTAGCTTTGTTTTATAAAACATATCTATATCCACAAATTTATGATTTTTTTTGTGAAAGTTGTTGCCCAAAAATATCAAATTTCTATTAAAATTTTTAAAACTTGTTTTGATTGTAGTTTTCTAGTTATATCATTCATTATCTCTTATGTATTATTTGGTGAATTAGTTGGTATCGGTATTGGTACAGTTATCATGGCATGTTGCAATGGGATGATGATTGAACAATTTCAAAAGATCTTTGATCGTTATTTTATTTGTATCCCGTATTTTGGAAAATTAAAAATATATTTAGAAGGAGGTATTTAAAATGGGATTTAAAGAAGGATTTTTATGGGGTGGTGCTACAGCTGCTAATCAAGTTGAAGGAGGAATCTTTGAAGGTGGTCGTGGTTTAGCCAATGTGGATTTAATGCCACATGGAGAGGATCGATATGCTATTGGAACTGGGGAAAAATGGATCGATCAAATAGATGATCATTATTTTCCAAGTCATCAAGCGGTTGATTTTTATCATCATTATAAAGAAGATATTGCTTTAATGGCAGAAATGGGATTTAAAACTTTTAGATTATCTATAGCATGGACAAGGATTTTTCCTCGTGGAGATGAAATAGAGCCCAATGAAGAAGGATTATTATTTTATGAAAATATTTTTAAAGAATGTAAAAAATATGGCATTGAACCGTTAGTGACAATTAATCATTTCGATTGTCCAATGTATTTGATTCAAAAATTTGGTGGATGGAGAGATAGAAAAATGATTGATTGTTTCGTCAAACTAGCCAAAGTATTATTTGAAAGATATGATGGTTTGGTTAAGTATTGGCTCACTTTCAATGAAATCAATATGATTCTTCATTTCCCGTTTGTTGCAGCTGGATTAAGATTTAAAGAAGGCGAAAACAAAACGCAGGCGATGATTACCTGCGCTCATCATGAATTAGTTGCTAGTGCTTTAGTTACAAAATTAGCTCATGAGATTAATCAAGAAAATATGGTGGGTTGTATGCTTGCAGCGGGATCATATTATCCTGAAACTTGTAAACCAGAAGATTATTGGAAATCTATATGTGATGATAGAGAAAGTTATATGTTTATTGATGTGCAATCACGAGGATATTATCCAAACTATGCCTTAAAATGGATAGAAAAAAGAAATGCAAAAGTACCATTTGGAAATAATGATATAAAGATTTTAAAAGAAAATACTGTTGATTTTATTAGTTTCTCTTATTACTCATCTCGAGTTTCAAGTGCTAATCCTGATAAAGGAAAACAAACTGAAAGTAATATCTTCGCTTCAGTTGTTAACCCATATTTACAAACAAGTGATTGGGGATGGCAAATAGATCCATTAGGTTTAAGAATTACGATGAATGAAATTTATGATCGTTATCAAAAACCATTATTTATCGTTGAAAATGGTTTAGGTGCGAAAGATGTGATTGAAAAAGATGGTTCTATTCAAGATGATTATCGTATTGAATACTTAAAGAAACATATTCAAGCAATGAAAGAAGCAGTTGAGGAAGATGGGGTTGATCTAATGGGCTATACTACTTGGGGCTGTATTGATTTGATTTCAAATGGAACTGGGGAAATGGAAAAAAGATATGGTTTTATTTATGTTGATAGGGATAATAATGGTAATGGGACTTTTAGACGGATAAAGAAAAAATCTTTTTATTGGTATAAAAAAGTTATTGCTTCTAATGGTGAAGATTTAGATAATTAAATAAAAGGGTAAATATGCACTATATGGCATATTTACCTAATTTTATTTTTTATCAATAAACTTAATTTAAAGCCAAACCATTATCAAAAAAAAGATTGGATGATAATCATAGCCAATCTTAACTTAAAAAATCATTTATTCCTAAAACAATACCATCAACAATTTTATCTTGATAAGAACTATCAATTAACTTACTTTCTTCATCAGGATTTGATAAAAATCCCATTTCCACAATCGTTACTGGTACTTGACACCAGTTGATTCCACTCATCGTATCTGTAATAATTGTCCCGCGATTTTTACTACCCGTTAAATTACATATTTGATCAACTACCGATTTAGATAAACTTTGACTTGCGGTAGCTATATCACTGCAATATGGATTTGATGTTGATGGTGCCATCGTTAAAGTTCCCGTCACACTACTTGAATCATCACTATTACAATGAAGTCTAATAAAAGCAGCCGCATTATTTTCATTAGCAACAGCAGCCCGTTCACTATTAGAGATATCAACATCTTGACTTGTTCGTACCATGATTACTTTATAACCTGAAGCCTCTAATTTTTCCTGTAATTTAAAAGCTACTTCAAGATTAATTTCTGATTCTAATTTTCCAGTTGATACTCCAGTTGCTCCAGTAGTTACTTTCGCTTTAGTTGTACTAGCACCTGGTCCAATTGGTTCTTTAGAACTATTGCCATAGCGTTGATGACCGGCATCAATAACAATCAGTTTATTATCACCAACAACTGGTAACTCAACACCGGTTGAACTAGTTATTTGTGCTTTTCCTTCTTGCATAGCAATACCATTTGCTTCTTGCTGGCGCACTTTTGATTTTACTTGTTTACTACTATTTCCTTGCTGACATCCTGTTATAATAAACATAATTAGTAAAACACTAAGTATTTTCTTCATTTTTTCACCCACTTTTCCCCTATTATAACATAATTTATTCATTTATGATGTTATTTATTTGATTAATGATCATTTCTTTTAATGTTTGACAACTCTGGTCAAATTTTCTTTGGTCAACATTATTTAGTTGTAATGGAATAACTTTAGCGATACCTTGTCGATTAATAATTGCTGGTACCCCAATATATAATCCTTTTTGTTTATATTCCCCGTTTTGGTATGCTGATACAGTTAAAATGGCATTTTCATCATCAATCACCGCTCTAATTAAACGATTTAAAGCAAGTCCAATACCATAATAAGTAGCATTTTTACGCTTAATAATTTCATAAGCCGCCTGACGAACATCAACATAAATTTTATGTAAGTTATTCATATCAATATTCATTTCAATTATATATTCCATCATACTTTTACAGCCAATATACGTATTCATCCAAGGAACAAACGATGAATCACCATGTTCACCTAGAATATAGGCATGGACATTACCGGGAGCAACATTTAAAAAATCACTTAGTAAATATCTTAATCTAGCTGTATCAAGTATTGTTCCACTGCCAATAACTCGATTAGCTGGCAAATTAGATACTTTTTTAACTACATAAGTCATTAAATCAACCGGATTGCTGGCAACAATAAATATTCCATCAAAACCACTAGCCATAACCTGACTAGTAATTGATTTAACAATTTTAGCGTTTATTTCTGTTAATTCCAATCTTGTCTGACCAGGTTTTTGAGCAGCTCCAGCAGTTATAACTACGATATCTCCATCCTGACAGTCTTGATAAGTTCCTACTTTGATTTTCATACTAGTTTTACTATATGGTAAACCATGATTCATATCCATTGCTTCACCTTTGGCTTTTTCCTCATCTAAATCTATTAAAACCAATTCATCTATACCACCAGTATTTAAAAGTGAATAAGCCATTGACATCCCAACTAATCCAGTCCCAATTAAAACAACTTTTTTTACATCTTGATTTTGCATCATTGACACTACTCCTTTGCATTTTTATTTATTTTTGGCAAAAAAATAATAAATATGCAAAATAATTTATCAATAAAAAAAGAATGAGTTTTCCCCATTCTTCTTTAAAACAATATTACAATTATATAACCTATTACAAGCGCAACAAGATATGAAGTCAATAATACTTTGGCTGTATCTTTTTTATCTTCATTATAACGTATTAATGCTAATGTCCCGACTCCTGCACTAGTTGTAAGTCCAGTAACTAAAGCTCCAAAACTTAAACCACCTGCAACATATAACTGTGTTAAAATTACTGAACCAGCACAATTAGGAATGAATCCAACTATCCCTGCAATAATTGGTTGTAATAACCAGTTTGTTTTTAAAATATTTGTTAGATTATCCTCACCAATAACTGCAACTAAATAAGTAAAAACTATATTCGTTAGTAAAATAAAGATAAATGTTGTTATTGTATGTCTAATTGCCGGCATCCAGATACTTTCTTGACAACCACAATCACATGGTTCTACTTGAAGATATTCATAATCTTCTTTGCCTTTGTGGTGAAAGCCATCAACCACTATTCCAGTAACTGTTCCAATAACAATTTTTAATACAATCAAAATTATCATCATCCCCCATAAATCAGGATGAGCAATCAATATAGCTAACGCTTCATCGCTAGTAGCCATAAAAATTGATAATAATGTTCCCATTGTCAAGTATCGCATTGCATATAATCTAGCAGCAACAACAGAAAAACCACATTGAGGAATACTTCCTAAAATTGCCCCAATAAATGGTCCAACTTTACCAAACTCCATAATCTTATTAAGAGCATTTTGACTAGATATATATTCAACTATTAAGTATGCAAAAAATAAAACCGGTATACTCATTAGCGATTCTTCGATCGGTTCTATTAAGATTTCCATTTATTCTCCTCTCTTTCTTAGTTTACTAGTCTATCATAAACCAGATTTTTTTCAAATGATTTAGTATATTTTAATTATTGTTAGCTTGTTCGTTAATAAAAAATTAGCTATAATGTTAATTCATAAAGAAGGTTAGTCTATGAAAAATATTAAAAAAGCAGATATAAAAAAGATAAAAATGATCGTTTGTGACTTAGATGGAACTCTTTTTAACCACCAGAAAAATATCACAAAAAATACTATCGATTATTTAGTTAATTTACAACAAAATGGTTATATTCTAGTTTTAGCAACTGGGCGTTTTTATTATGAATTAGAACCATTTATCCAAAAACTGCAAATGAAAAAATTTAATGGTTATATAGTTTGTTGTAATGGTCTTACAGTATATGAGTTAGCTTCTAATAAAATACATAAATTTGATTATTTAGAACGTGAAGATATTAATGAATTAATAAAAATTGCTTATTCATTCAAACTAAATATTAGAACTAATTACAATAATAGCTATCAAAATATTGTAACTAGATGCTTATATTACATATCACCTATTATTACTAAAGTTCTTGCTAAAAGATATCCGAATTTACTTTTTTATCGTTATAATGATGCTATTGATTGGCAACAAGTCGGTAAGTTATGTTTTATTGCTCGACCTGGTAAGTTAAATAAATTTGTAAAACACTTAAGTTTACAGTACAGTCAACGTTATCAAATATATTATACTAGTCCATTTTGTGTGGAAATAGTAAGGCAAAATGTAAATAAGGCCTATGCTATTAACTATATTTGTCAAAAGTTGTCTTTATCTTTTGATAATGTTTTGGCTTTTGGGGATGGCGGTAATGATGAATTATTATTGTCAAAAGCCAAGATCGGTATAACAATGAAAAATGCGTTGCCTAAAACATTGAATAAAGCTAAATATATTTCTAATAAAACAAATAACCAGGACGGTGTGCTTGATTGTTTAAAAGAATTATTTGATACTAATTTAAAAGTCTAGAATTTATCTTTATAATAATTCTAGACTTCTTTTTTATTTATAATCAAATTATTTATGATAATCTATTTTTAAAATCCTGATAACCAAATTCTTTGATTAATTTTAACTTATCATTTTGTTTTAAAACAATACTTGGTAAATTCATGCCATTAAAAGTATTATTTTTAACCATTGAATAAATGGCCATATCTTTAAACCATAATTGCTGACCAATTTGTAATGGCTGATCAAATGAATAATCGCCAATAATATCACCAGCCAAACAAGTTGGACCACCTAATCGATAAGTATATTTCTTTACTTCAGGTTTAGCACTATCAATAATATCTGGACGATATGGCATTTCTAAAACATCTGGCATATGACAAGCTGCTGATGTATCCATGATCGCTATATCCATTCCATTATTAATAATATCTAAAACACTTGATACTAAAAATCCTGCATTTAAAGCAATCGCTTCACCTGGTTCTAGATATACTTGAACTTGATATTTTTCTTTAATTTCATTAATTATTTTAATTAAAAGCTCAATATCGTAATCATCGCGAGTGATATGATGACCACCACCAAAATTTAACCATTTCATTTGACCCAAATATTTTCCAAATTTATTTTCAATAGCTTCAATAGTAGTTTGTAAATCATCACTATTTTGTTCACATAATGTATGAAAGTGCAATCCTTCAATACCATCTAATAAATCTTCTCTAAAATTATCAAGAGTTACACCCATTCTTGAATACTTAGCACATGGATCATAGATAGCATGCCCTACTTGAGTTGAACATTCAGGATTAATACGAATGCCACATGAAGTGTTTGTTGTTTTAGCAAGTTCTTTATATTTAAGCCATTGATTAAATGAATTGAAAACAACATGATCACATATATTCATAATTTCTTCAATTTCATCATCACGATAAGCTGCGCTATAAACATGATTTTCTTTTTTCATTTCTTCATGTCCTAATTTTGCTTCAAACAAACCACTTGCTGTTGTTCCATCTAAATATTTTCCAATTAGAGGATAAACACTAAACATCGAAAAACATTTTTGGGCTAATAAAATTTTGCATCCTGTTTTTTCTTTGACATAGTGAAGAACTTTTAGATTTTTTTCCAAAAGTTCTTCATCAATTAGATAATATGGCGTTTTCATTAGTCCACCAATACTGGATTACGATCTTCAATCCATGGTAATCCCCATTTATTTAAAGCATCCATAAATGGATCAGGATCAAATTCTTCTACATTGTAAACACCAGGTTTTTTCCATTTACCTTGCAATAATAACATAGCTCCAATCATTGCTGGTACTCCAGTTGTATAGCTAACTGCTTGTGAACCAACTTCTTTATAACATTCTTGATGATCACAAACATTATATAAATAGTATTTTTTATATTCACCATCTTTTTTACCTTGGAAAATACATCCAATGTTTGTTTTACCAACAGTACGTGGTCCTAAACTAGCTGGATCAGGTAAAACTGCTTTTAAAAATTGTAACGGAATAATTTGTTTTCCTTCAAATTCAATTGGTTCAATTGATGTCATTCCAACATTTTCTAAACATTTTAAATGTGTTAAGTAACTTTGACCAAATGTCATGAAGAAACGAATTCTTTTAATTCCAGGAATATTAATTCCTAATGATTCTAATTCTTCATGATGTAATAAATACATATCTTTTTTACCAACTTGAGCAAAATCATATTCACGTTTAATTTCCATTGGTTTTGTTTCAACCCAATGACCATCTTCCCAATAGCTTCCATTAGCTGAAACTTCACGAATATTAATTTCTGGATTAAAGTTTGTTGCAAATGGATAACCATGGTCACCACCATTACAATCTAAAATATCAATATAATTAATTTCATCAAACTCATGTTTTAAAGCATATGCACTAAATACACCTGTAACACCTGGATCAAATCCACAACCTAAAATTGCAGTTAATCCAGCTTGTTCAAATTTTTCACGGTATGCCCATTGCCAGCTATATTCAAATTTAGCAGTATCTTCTGGTTCATAGTTGGCAGTATCGATGTAATGACATCCAGCAATTAAACAAGCATCCATAATTTTTAAATCTTGATATGGTAATGCTAAGTTTAAAACCACTTCTGGTTTAAAGTCTTGCATTAATGCTACTAATTCATCAACGTTATTAGCATCTACCTTAGCTGTATGAATAATTGTTTTTGTTTTGTCTTGTAATTCTTCTTTTAATTTATCGCATTTACTTTTTGTTCTTGAAGCAATCATAATTTCTTCAAATATATCACTATTTTGACAACATTTGTGAATCGCTACTGAAGCAACTCCACCACAACCAATAATTAATGTTCTTTTCATTTACTCTTCTCCTTTATTCATTGCTAATAATAATTCTCTTAATATTTTACAAGCTAAAGCTGTTGAAGCCCCGCTAGGATCATAAACTGGTGATAACTCATTAATATCCATAGCCACTACGTTTAATGAACTTACCGCAATGATAGCTTCTAATAATTCATTGAAGCTTACCCCTCCAGCTTCTGGTGTTCCTGTTCCAGGAAAAACACTTGGATCTAAAACATCAAGATCAATCGTAAAATAAACCGGATAGCCTTGACATTCTGCAATAGCTTGTTTTAATCCATTAAAATTAAATTTATTTAAAATGGTATGTTCTTTAGCCCAGTAAAATTCTGCCCGTTCACCACTACGAATACCAAATTGATAAATTTTATGATCACCAACTAAGTCATATGCTCTTTTAATAACTGAAGCATGTGATAATTTTTCACCTAGATATTCGTCACGTAAATCAGTATGAGCATCAAAGTGAATAATCCGTAAATCTGGATATTTTTCATATGCTGCTTCAATAGCTCCCAAACTAACTAGATGTTCACCACCAATCATACATGCCAGCTTGTTAGCATCTAGAATTATTTTAGTTGTTTCATTAATCATATCTAAAGCTTTACGTGGATTTCCAAATGGTAATTCTAGATCACCACCATCGAAAACTTTAATATCTTCTAAATCTTTATCCTGATAAGGACTATATGTTTCGATTCCAAAAGATTCTTTACGCATTGCACTTGAAGCAAATCTAGTTCCAGGCCGATAGGAAGTAGTACTATCCATTGGTGCCCCAAAGATCACACAACTGGCTTCTTCAAAAGAAGCATCTAATCCAATGAAAGTTTCAATATTTTTATTCCACATCTCTAAGTAACTCCTCTACATAATTTGGTAAGGCAAATGAACCAATATGGATACCAGTATTATAATATTTAGTTTTCATCCCACGAGCATTCCATTTTGTTTTTTGAAAATCTTTGATAGGATGATATTTTTTTGAGGCAAAGCCAAACAACCAATGTCCTGATGGATAAGTTGGAATATGGGCCTGGTATACTCTAGAAATTGGAAAACTTTCAACTATTCTTTTATGAGCCCGTTGCATTGCTATTGCATCTGTTTGATAAAAAGGACTTTCATGTTGATTAACCATAATTCCAGTTTCATTTAAAGCTTTAAAACAGTTACCATAAAATTCTTTTGTAAACAATCCTTCGCCTGGTCCAAAAGGATCAGTAGAATCAACAATGATTAAATCATATTCATTTTCTTTAGTACGGACAAAACGCAATCCATCTTGATAGAAAATATTTAGACGAGGATCATCAAAACAACATGCGGTAGTTGGTAAGTATTTTTTACTTACTTCAACTACTAGTTCATCTATTTCAACCATATCAATAGTTTCAATTGTTTCATAACGACATAATTCACGAATTACACCACCATCACCTGCACCAATAACTAAGACTTTTTTTACATTTGGATGTACTGCCATAGGAACATGAACAATCATTTCATGATAAATAAATTCATCTTTTTCTGTCAACATCATATAGCCATCCAAAGCTAAAAAACGACCAAATTCTTTTGAATCAAATATATCAATTCTTTGAAATTCACTTTGACCACTAAATAATTGCCGATCAACTTTTATTGAAAAGTTTACACCATTAGTATGGCGTTCAGTAAACCATAGCTCCATTATTTCACCTCTTCCTTTAATACATTTAAATTATTTATTTCCATATCTTCAGGACCAGTCATAAAGCACCCTTTTTCTTTTGCATATTCAATATAATCAAGAATTTCTGGCGTAATTTTTTCTCCTGGTGCTAAAATTGGAATTCCTGGTGGATAACACATAACAAATTCGCTACAAACACGATTAGCACTTTCTTTTAAAGGCAATGATTCCTTATCTCCATAAAAGGCAACTTGTGGTGATACAATAACTTCGGGATTGATATATTCATGATCTAACATTCCGGCACGATCTTTTTTAAACCTTCTTCTAATTTCGGATAAAGCTCCTACTAATCGTTCAATATTTGCTTCACTATCCCCAACAGAAATATACGCTAGAACATTACCAATATCACCAAATTCAATTTGAATACCATATTCATCACGCAATAAATCATATACTTCAATTCCTGCAAGTCCTACATCAAGGGTAAAAATTGATAATTTAGTAACATCAAAATCATAAACACTATCACCGTTAATTAATTCCCTGCAATAAGCATAATAATCACCAATCTGGTTGATTTCTTCACGAGCATAATGCGCTAAACGTCTTACCTTACTAAAAATCTCTTTACCATTTAAAGCCAGATTTTTACGTGACATATCTAGACTGACCATTAATAAATAAGAACCACTAGTTGTTTGGGTTAAATTAATAACCTGTCGAACATAATCAGCATTTACATTAGGACCTAATAACAAAAATGAACTTTGCGTTAAACTACCACCAGATTTATGCATACTGACACTAGCCATATCAGCACCAGCTTCCATTGCCGACATCGGCAATTCATCACTAAAGTAAAAGTGCGTCCCATGAGCTTCATCTACTAGTGCTAACATCCCATGTTCATGAGCTAATTCAACAATTGCTTTAATATTGGAACAAATTCCATAGTATGTTGGATTATTAATTAAAATTGCTTTAGCATCAGGATTATCAATAATTGCCTGTTCAACTTGTTTAACTGACATTCCTAAAGAAATCCCCAGTCTTTTATCAACTTCAGGATTAACATAAATAGGAATAGCACCTGTTAAAATCATTGCATTAATAGCACTGCGATGGACATTTCTTGGCAAAATTATTTTTTCACCAGCTTTAACACTTGCCATAATCATACTTTGAACTGATGAAGTAGTTCCTCCAACCATAAAAAAGGCATGAGCGGCATTAAAGGCATCTGCTGCTAATTCTTCAGCTTCTTTTATTACCGATACTGGATGACATAAATTATCTAATGGTTTCATTGAATTAACATCGACACTCATACATTTTTGACCTAAAAAATCAGTTAATTCAGGATTTCCTTTACCATGTTTATGACCAGGTACATCAAAAGGAACCAGACGGTCTTGTTTCATTTGTTGCAATGCTTCATAGATTGGCATTCTGCTTTGATCTAATTTCATTTTCGCCCCCCTAAAAAATATTACTTCCACTATAAATTTCTATCATTTCCTGCCGTAAATTATTAGTAATTTCTAATCTTACTTTAGGTGGTAATTCATAAATATCTGTTTTAAATAAATAATTTTGTAAATCAATTTCTTTAATTAACATTTTAGTATGAAATAAATTAGCTTGATACATATTAATATCAACCGCATCATACTTTAACAATGTTTGTGAATCGATATATTCTTGAATTGACGTCATTGGATTATCCATAAAAAGCTTTCTTCCCTTAATATCTCTAGTAAAACCACGAACTCGATAATCCATTGTAATTATATCTGAATCAAAATTCCCAATTAAAAAATCCAATGTTGATAAAGGGGAAATTTCACCACATGTTGATACATCAATATCAACTCTAAAAGTAGCAATATTAGTTTCTGGATGATACTCAGGATAAGTGTGTACCGTAATATGACTTTTATCCAAATGTCCCAAAATTACTCGATCATCAACTTCTTCAGTCCCTTTTCTCTCATTTTCAGCTAGAAGCATAGTAACACTAGCTCCTTGAGGATGATAATCTTGTTTAGAAACATTTAACACTTGAGCCCCAATCATATTTGCCACTTCATATAAAATATCTGTTAGTCTTTTAGAATTATATTGTTCATCAATATAAGCAATATAATCTTTTTGAGCACGTTGACTTTTTGCATAACAAACATCATAGATATTAAAGCTCAAAGATTTAGTTAAATTGTTAAACCCATATAATTTTAGCTTTTCGCCCATCTCGTTTTCCCCCTTTAAAACAAAAAACTCAAGCTGGTCATCCAACTTGAGAATCAATCCATTATCATAATAGAACAAATTTCGTGTTCATTTTGATTTTTATCAGAGTCTATATAGCAAGAATCACTTTTACTACTCTTATTGATTGTTTCACAAGTGTGATGTGCCCAAAGCACACGGTTGTATAGTCACCAACTCAATGTTAAAAATATAACATCAACTTATAAAAGCGAACTTTCGTTCTATCAATAAGGCAACAAAGTTGCCGATTCGGCTTTTGACCCAGCTGTCCGGATGGCTTTAACTCATAAGAGTGGTCAAAATTCTTGCAAAATAAATTCTCTTTTTGCAACATCTAGATTATATATAATAATAATCAAAATTGCAACAGTTTTTTTATAAAATAAAATCATTTGTTTAATATAGTAAACTTATTATGTTTTAAAATAAATTCGACTATTTCGTTATAATCATTTGTAGCAAACATTTTAGGTGGAATTGAATAAACATCACCATGAAATTTAGTTAGTATTTTTGATTCTAAATAAGCTATCTGGGGTGCTAATAATATCATGTCATATTGTCTAGCCTTTTTATCAATATTGTTATAACTAGCTGCCTCAATTTCTATTGGTATTTTAGCCAGGTTACAAAATCTTTTCATTCCATCAGCAAAATATGTAGAAGTATAACCAGCGCTACAACATAACAATACTTTTGTTAATCTAGGCTGGTAATAATCTTTAAATGTATTTATGAAATCATTAAAGATTATTAAAGCCTGCTTAAAATTTATAAATTGGTAGTGCATATAATATAAGCGTTCTTTATTACAATTATCAAAGATTTCATGTTCTATTAAATAATCTCGATAAAAAGCTGTTGTTCCTAAAAAATCTTTCTTTTTAAAATATATTACATCTGATTTCTCTTCAATCTGGATTTCTTTAAAGCTTAAATTTTCAATCCAAGATTTAAAAATACATATATTAATATCTTGAAAAAAAGAATCCATATTTTCACCATCTTTACTGTATCTAATTAACTATTAGTATTATTATATTTGCTGATCAAATTATAATAAGCTACTTTTTTATTTACATTTTCATCATAATTCATTTTAAAATAACATGTATATAAAACATCTAAAATAAATAAAACTGACAAACGAGTTGAAAATGAAGATATTTTTTTATAATGATTTTCATGATTATTAATGAACAGATGATAATCAGGATCAAAATTTTTAAAATTGTAACCATATGCTGAAATTAATAACATTTTGGTTTGTTTCTCTTTAAGAATCTTTGGCAAAATATTGCTTAATATTCCGCGCCCTTGAAAAGAAATAATAATAGCAAAATGGTTATTATCACCACTTGCTGCTAATAATCGCTGTTGATATTCATCAATTGGCACATTTACATTTACCCCTATTTCTTGCATTTGAAATTTAAAATTTAATGCATAATAAATATTACCAGCGGATGTATAAATATCTACTTGTTTAGCCTTTTTCATTTCTGTAATAACTAATCTTAACTCATCTAAATTGAACATATCGGCGGTAATATTAATAGTTTTTTGATAATCTTCTTTAATTTTACCAATTATTTCATAGTGGGTTTGAAACTGTTTTATAGGAAAATCAAAATCAAATTCCTGATTATTTTTTAAATAATCATCCATATAAGCTGATATTTTAATTTTCAACTCAGAAAAACCAGATATGCCTAACTTGTCACACAGACGATATACTGTCGCTTGTGAAACTGCACATTTCATACTTAATTCTTTTATAAAAGTTAAAATAAGATTACCCAAATTGTTGCAGATAAGTGGTTACACTTTGCATTAATCAGGGTAATCTTTTTTGATATAATTCTTTCCTGTAAAGGAGTGAATTATATTGAAT
>NZ_NFLA01000052.1:0-16647 GCF_002160675.1 Erysipelatoclostridium sp. An15 | reverse complement strand
TTGAAATGGATGATGAATCTGTAATTACATCAGGAGTAATTGAAAGAATCGGATTAGAAGATTCAATATTTACTATCAAATATCAAGGAGAAAAAAGTGTTACTACACAAAATATCAAAGATCATAAAGTTGCAGTTCAACTATTATTAGATACTTTGGTTGAAAAAGGAATTGTAAAAGACTTAAATGAAATTAAAGGTGTTGGACACCGCGTTGTTCAAGGGGGAGCATATTTTGATTCTTCAGTAGTTATTGATGAAGATGTTGTAAATAAAATTGATGAATTAAAATCATTAGCACCTTTACACAACCCAGCTCACTTAACAGGATACTATGCTTTTAAAGAAGCAATTCCTAATGCTGGAGCGGTAGCTGTATTTGATACTGCATTCCATCAAACACTAGAACCAAGATGTTATATTTATCCAATTCCATATAAATATTATACTGATTATAAAGTACGTAAATATGGTGCTCATGGAACTAGCCACTTCTACGTATCACAACGTGCTATTGACTTGTTAGGTAATCCTGAACATTCAAAGATCATCGTTGCTCATTTAGGAGCTGGTGGTTCTTTATCTGCTGTTAAAGATGGAAAATCTATCAATACATCAATGGGATTTACACCACTTGCAGGAATTATGATGGGAACTCGTAGCGGTGACGTTGATCCTTCTGTAATTGATTATTTAATTGAAGAAGTCGGAATGGATATGCATGAAGTTATTAACATGCTTAATAAAGAATCTGGTTTATTAGGTATTTCAGGTGTATCTAGTGACTTTAGAGATGTTCAAAATGCCGCAATGGAAGGTAACGAACGTGCTCAATTAGCAATCGATATCTTCTATCGTCGTGTTATCGCTTATATTGGCCGTTATTTCATCGCTTTAGGTGGTGTTGATGCAATCTGCTTCACTGCTGGAATTGGGGAAAATTCATACTTTGCTCGTAGCGGTATTTGCGATTTATTAAAAGAAGCTTTAGGAGTTGAAATTGACGAAGACGCTAACGTAAACGGTACTGGAGAACGTTTAATTAGTACTCCTAATTCAAAAGTTAAAGTTTTCGTTATCCCAACTAATGAAGAATTAGTTATCGCTCGTGATACAAAACGTCTATTAAACTTATAAACAAACATGTAGCCAAAAGCTACATGTTTATTTTTTATAAATAACTATAATACCTTCTAATATTTCTTGTTATAAATACTTTAAAGTGCCATGTTGTTTTTTTACTTATTTTAATTTATTACCCATTAACAGGCCTTTTTTATTTTAATAAATGCTCTTTAACATATTTAATAATTTTATCATGACTTGTCAAAACATCACAAAATGGTTTTCTTAAATCCAACCGCTGCATATCAACACATCTAATTTCACTTAATTGTAAACGACTTTGTGTTTTCTTGCCACCCATTACAACATCAATGTCCATCTCAAATTCAGGATTAACTTGACTTCCCTTAATTGATGTACATGGAATTATCAGCATTTTATAACCTAAATCCTTTAAAACATAACACCAATGGCCATCCATTAATTCTTTTGGAAAGCCCCTGCCAATATTAAAATATGCTAATTGATGTACCATTGGCCGACTTGCAAGATGATAATATGTATTATCAATATCCCGTCCCCCTTCTTTAACTAAATGACAATAAAAGTATTCTAGCTGATTAGTTAAATGTTTTAATGAACAACTATACTTTTCAACATCATAGATTCCAGTTTCTTCTAGATTTTCTAAAGATTTACTAATTTCTAATAGATTTTCTTGAACACTCATATTTCTTCCTCCTATTAAACATATACTTTACAAAAACTAAAATCACTTTTATTTTTTACGATTTTTTTTTATTTATTCAAATAACTAAAAATTATTTTTATAAATATAAAAAATTTGATATTATTCTTTAGTCACACTTTTATCTTATTTTCATATAATAAATATAGGTTGCTTTTTATTTTTTAATTTTATATAATATCAACAAGTTATTAAGGAGATCAAATAACAAATAGCGCCAGGACTAAGTTATCTTAGTTGACGAGGACTAGACTTATCGAAAGATTCGGCGGATGGTCTAGAGGTATGATACTACCTAAACAATGAACAAAAATAATGAGCGATCGTTAAACAAATTCATTCGGTATCCTCCATTAATAACTAATAAAATTAAATATTTTGGAGGAAATTTTATGTGTGGAATTACAGCATTCTCAGGTAAAGAAGAAGCTTTACCATTTTTATTACAAGGACTCTCTAAGTTAGAATATCGTGGTTACGATTCAGCTGGAGTTACCCTTGTTGATAAAGACAAACTTTTCACTATTAAAACGAAAGGAAGACTACAAAATCTTGTCGATCGTCTTGACCAAGATACACCTGTAGGGCATGTTGGAATTGGTCATACACGTTGGGCAACTCATGGTATCCCATCTAACCTTAACTCACATCCCCATACTAACAACGATAATACTATTTCGTTAGTACACAATGGGATCATTGAAAATTATCGTGAGTTAAAAGAAGAATTATTAGCCAAAGGTTATCATTTTCATAGCGAAACTGATAGCGAAGTTGTTGTTCATCTTTTAGATTCATATTATCAAGGTGACTTACTTGAAGCATTAAAGAAAGTTATCAAACGAATCGAAGGAAGCTATGCTCTTTGTATTGTTTCAACATTGGAACCTGATGTTGTTTACGTTACCAAAAAAGATAGTCCAATTGTTTTAGGAGTCAATAGTGATGCCAGTTTTGCAGCTAGCGACATTCCTGCATTATTAGACTACACTAAAGATGTTTATTTCATTAAAGATTATGAAATCGCCAAACTTTGCAAAAGTAAAATTATTTTCTATGATGCAAATGGAAATGAAATTCAAAAAGAAACAACGCATATTCCTTATGATAACGAAGCAGCTCAAAAAGGTGGATATGACACTTTTATGTTAAAAGAAATTCATGAACAACCTCATGTAATTAAAGAAACATTACGTGGCAGAGTAGAAAATGAAGATCAAATCGTCTTACCAGAATTAGATGAAATTAAAGATCGTTTTTCAACTTTCAACAAAACTTACTTTGTTGCTTGTGGAACTGCTTATCATGCCTGTCTTTCAGGAGCTAATATTTTAGAACGTTTAACTGGTATACCAACTTTTTCACAGGCAGCTTCTGAATTTAGATATGGTGAACCAATTATAGATGAAAAAACTTTATGTATTTTTGTTTCTCAGTCTGGCGAAACTGCCGATACTCTAGCAGCATTAAGACTAGCTAAAGAAAAAGGCTGTACAACTATTGCTATTGCAAACGTATTAGGTTCAACAATTTCTCGTGAAGCCGATGCAACTATTTATACTTGTGCCGGTCCAGAAATCGCTGTTGCTAGTACTAAAGCATATACTACTCAAGTGATTGTTTTAATATTATTAGCAATGTATATTGCTCAGACTTTGGGAAAAGAAAATGAAATTTATAAAGATATTATCAAAGGTATCGCTAGATTACCGGAACAATTAGAAGAAATCTTAAAAGATGAACCGTTATTTGAAAAATATGCCGGTTATTTAAAAGAACTTCACGATGCTTATTTCATTGGACGAAATTTAGATTATGCAACAGTTCTTGAAGGAGCATTAAAATTAAAAGAGGTTTCTTATATTCACGCTGATGCTTATATTGCTGGTGAATTAAAACATGGCCCAATTGCTTTAATTGAAAATGGTAGTGTTGTAATTGCTGTTGCAACGCAACCACAAATTGCAGCAAAAACAATAAGTAATATTCAAGAAACAATTGCTAGAGGAGCAAAAGTAATCTTATTTACTATTAAAGGTCAAGAAGTAGGAAACGTTGATGAAACTTATTATATGCCAGATGTAAATCCAATTTTACAAGCTGTTTTAGTAGCGATTCCGTTACAATTAATTGCTTATTATGCCGCTAAATTAAAAGGCTGTGACGTTGATAAACCTCGAAATTTAGCCAAATCAGTAACAGTAGAATAATAAAAGTCCCTGCTTAATATTAAGCAGGGCTATTTTTTAAAATAATTTTTGTGGATAAACTCCATCTCTAATTAATTCTTGAATACTATTAACAACACTTTCTTTATCTTCTTTATAAGTAACCCCAAACCAATTGTCATGTGATTGAAGAACTTTAACTTCTACTACACCATCATCAAGTAATGAACCAATTATTGTTGGTAATAAATATTCTTGTTTTAAATCATCTTTATCTAAATTAGCTAAAAACGTATTAAATTCTCTTTCTAATATTTCGAAAATTTCTGGTGTTAAAGCCCACATATTCATTGATACTGGAACTTCTAAATCAATTTCTGTTACTGAATCATTATCTTTTACAACAGCACATCCATTACCTTTTTCGATATTATGAGTTTCTTTGATATCTTCTAAATAACCATTAGCATCTATTTTACAAATACCTCGAGTTACACCACCATTGTCACTTAAAGTATTTTTTAAAACAAAGCTAACCATTGCTAACTGCAATTTTTCTTGATCAACACTTTGATTTGTTAAATATTGATAAGCTACTTGATAAGCTTCCTTACCATAATAATCATCAGCATTGATTACTAAAAAAGGTTCTTTAACAACATCTTTACAACATAAAATTGCCTGACCAGTTCCCCACGGTTTAGTTCTTTGCTTAAATGTTTCTTGATATTGACTAGGAATTTGATCTAATTCTTGAAAAACATATTCAACATCGATTACTTGTTTAATTCTTGAACCGATAACTTTATCAAACTCTGCTTCTAAATCCTTTCTAATTACAAAAACAACTTTGTTGAAACCAGCTTCTTTAGCATCATAAATTGAATAATCCATGATAATTTCTCCATTTGGTCCAACAGGAGCTAATTGTTTAATTCCGCCCCCAAAACGGCTTCCAATACCTGCCGCCATAATAACTAATGTAACGTCTTTCATAATCCTTCCACCTTTAATATTCTGCTAAATAATATGATAACTTAAAGTTGATTTAATTTCCAGTATATTAAAAAAATTTTAAGCAATAATAATTTTAATGCATAAATACGATTAAAAGATAGTATTTATAAGGTAATTTTGCTAGAATATGGCTTAGGAGGCTTACATGAAAGACTTATTATTATCACAAAAAAATTACAAAATCGCATTCGTTGTTTTTATCTTTACAAATACTTTAGCACTAGGATATTTTAATATTACAATCAATCCATTAAGCTATTTATTTTTATTTTGGGGTATTGCAATTATTTGTTACAATTTTATAAAAAAAGAAATTGATTTTCATGATCATAAATTTGTACTAATTCTAATCTATGGATTTTTACTACTATTTGCCACAATAATAAATCAATATAGTAATCAAAAATCATTTATATTAGCTTTAATGCAATTAATTATTTTTACTTTAATTTATAACAACCCCAGAAACTTTACCATTAACGACATAAAAAACGAATTAAAAATAATTGTTCCTTTAGTTAATATTTTAATAGCACTAGCAAGCGGTATTTCAATATTAATGTATTTATGCGATTTTTCTAGCAGTCGCTATGGTTGGCCAATTGGAATGGTCAATGATCGTCTTTTTGGTATTTATTTTAATTGTAATCCAGCTGCTTTTTTAGCTGCAATTACTATTTTATTAGCTTTGATAGCTATTAAAAATAAAAGTAAATATTCTCATTTATATATGATCAATATTATCATTGAAGTAATTTATATTATTTTAACTAAATGTCGCAGTGCAATGATTATTATTGCTATTATCATTACGGCTTTATACTACGCTTATTTTATAAAAAATAAAAACTTTTCTAAAATAAAACGATATGGCTTATCAATTATAATTTGCATTGGAATTTTTTTAGGAACTATCGTAACAACTAATATAACTTCATCTATTGTTAATAAACAGCAAGAAAATAGTAGATTTCAAATTGAAGAAGTGTTTACATCAATAGATTTATTGTTAAAAGGTGACGTACAGCCAGCTTTAAAACTTATCGATCAAGTAAGTAGTGGTAGAATCGAATTATTAAAAACTTCTTATCAAGTATGGCAAACTAGTCCGATTATTGGTATTGGAGCCGGAAATTTTCAAACAATTGGTACTCATGAAACAAGTGATACAGTAGTTAAACAAATTCAAGTAGTTCATAGTCATAATATATTTGTAGAGACATTAGTTACTACTGGTATTATTGGAGCAACCATATTTTTAATTTTTTTATTTAAAACTATTAAATCGCTTTTGAAATTATTTTCTAATAAAAGTTTTAATACTTATTTGATGATCTTATTATTTACTTTAATTGTTGTAAGTGAATTTATCGGTAGTTTGTTTGATTATGGTGTTTTTTATACTTACAGTTTATCTGCTACTTTATTCTGGTTATTTTTAGGATATTTGAATCAAATAGAAAAAGATGATGGCTAGCCATCATCTTTATTATTAATATAAACTTATAGCTTATTTTCTTAATCCTAAGCTATCGCATAAAGCTGAATATCTTTCGATATCTTTATTTTTTAAATATTTTAATAAATCTCTTCTACGACCAACTTTTTTCAATAATCCACGATTTGAATGTTTATCTTTTGGATGTTGTTTAAAGTGACCATTTAATTTGTTAATGTCTGCAGTTAATACAGCGATTTGTACTTCTGGAGAACCTGTATCTCCTTCTTTACGAGCGTATTTTTGCATAACGGCTGTTTTTTCTTCTTTTGTTAACATTTTTTATCCTCCTATTTTTTAACTTAGCTAACTCCAAGCTATACGTCGAGTCCTCGTATATCCTAGGGATAGCCGCAATCAATATTTTATCAAATATCTTAGCATTGTCAAGATAAAATCAAAACTTTTCACTCTTTCTAACAAATACAAATGCCTCGCTAGAAGATAAATCTTCTTGATATTGATAATTTAAATCATTAAATAATTTTACACCCTCATACGTTGTGATTCGATTTTTAACTATGTATCTAGTCATCGCACCACGAGCCATTTTTACATATACCCCGATTTCTTTTAACTGACCATCTATTTCTTCTTTGAAATAACATTTAACGTATTTTACTGGTTTAGATAAATATTTTTTGATAACTCGGGCATACTGATTAGCTCCTAAATCAAGAATTTCATGATCATCTTTTATTAATTCTTGGTAAATTTTATCACCCCACACCTGGTATAAACTTGAATAACCAGCCATTTTAAATGGATTATTCATTTCCAGGCGATAACTAACAACACCATCTAGTGGTCTTAAAATACCATAAAAACCGGATAAAATAACTAAATGCTGTTGTAAAAAAGCAAAGTCATCATAACTCATAACATGACTAGCCATATAATCATATTGGATTCCTTGATAAGCTAAAATAGCACAGGTAAGGTTATTTCGAAGATCCATTGACTGATAATTATCATATGCTTCTTTAGCAATCCTATCACTACAGCCAAGCATTTTTTTAATCTCCGATATTGTTAAAGTTTTTAAATGATTTAATATTTTCTCTGTTGTTTCAAGATAAACCGGTAAGCTTTCAACTTCTAAAAAAGAAGCATCATTTGTCATTTTTTTAGCTGGTGTAATTACTATTTTCATATAAATCTTTAAACCATTGTATAGATTGCTTGAGCTACGCCATTATTTTCACAGCTCTTTACTACCTGATAAGCCATTTCTTTAATTGTAGAATCTGCATTTTCAGGTGCAAATGAATATTTAAAACGTTCAAACATTGTAATATCATTTAGTCCATCACCTAAAACCATAACTTCATCTTTAGAAATATTCATCTTAGCAACAACCTGTTCTAAAATAAGCCCTTTTTGCGCTTTTTTATCAGTCACTTCGACATTGTCATCAAAAGAAGATAAATAAGCGATTCCTGAAAGAGCAGCCAATTTTTCTTTAGCTTTAGAAATTAAGGCTGTATTAGTATTAAATGCTTCTACTTTAATAATATCAATGTCTTGTTTTAAAAACTCATCAACATCCTTGATTTCTTTTAAATGCATACAAGGCATATCTTGTTGTACCCCATTAAAATATTCTTCTTTTTTCCGATTAAAACGCTGAATACAACGATCAATAAAAGCATCACGAACTATTTCTGGTTTTTTAGTTGTATAAAAACCAGCCGTTGTAAAAATCATATAATAAGTATTTAAATCATCAAAAATCTTTAAAACCTCTTTAAATCTTTCTTTAGGAAAATAACAGCTAGACAAGATTTTTCCTGTTTCATCACAAAACTGAGCTCCATTTCCTAAAATACATGAACAATGTAAACCATAACGATCCATGATTCCTTTTATACCAAAATAATCTCGTCCAGTGGCAATTGTAAAATTTACCCCTTTACTTTGAGCATATTTAATAGCTTCTAAATTTTCTTTACTAATTGAAGCATCTGTTAATAAAAGTGTTCCATCCATATCCGATACAATCATTTTTATCATAATCAAAACCTCGCTTATTTTAATTTACTATCATTGTATCGTAATTTCTAAATAACGCCTAATTTTTTCCCATTTAGAAATAACAGCCTATTTCCATAAAAAATCAAAATATACTGGATTTTCTTTCTCCCATGAAGCTTCATTATGACGTCCGTTTTTTACTACATTAATATAACTATAACCATGCAATTTTACTATTTCATCGTTAAACCAGCTAATATTTTTTAACATCCAGTTAAATCCTGATTTCCCCCGAACTTCCCGGGTTCCAAAACTAAAATATACTCGAGTATCCCTACTAATATCAGTTTGTCTAAATTCATTTTGTAGTTGTTCTTGGCAAATTGAAATAGCTGGTGATATACATGCTGCTTTAGAAAAATATTGATTATATTTGATAACTGTATATAAAGCCATCAAACCGCCCATAGAACTACCAGCTACACCAGTACACTCTCTAAAAGGAATTGTTCGATATTTATTATCTATCATTGGTTTGAATTCATTCACTACCCAATCCATCAATTGTTTTCCTTGACCTCTAACCGGCCCAAAAAAACTATTTTCTAAATCATAAGGACAATATTCACTTAAACGTTGATTCCCTTCATGATTACATTCAATACCAACAATAATCATTTTTTTATCGTAACTATCCATAAAATCCTTTAATCCCCATGATTTACCATAAGTAGCATCTTGATCATTAAACAAATTATGACCATCAAACATATACATAACCGGATAACTTTCTTGATGATTATAATAATCATCTGGTAAATAAACATGAATCATTCGTTTTAAAGAAAATGGTGTAATTAATACTTCAAATTTTTCTATCATTTTACCCTCCTAATAGCCAAATATTTTTACTGCTTCTTGCATCTTTTTTATTATTTCTACTTCAAATGGACAATTCTTTTCACAAAGACCACAAGCAATACATTCACTAGCATGATGTTTTAAAGCCTTATAGTGTTCCCTAACAGTCTCTGGTACTTCATTTTGTGCTTTACATAAATCAGTATATTTATTTACCTCAGCTACATTAATTCCTTTTACACATGGTGCACAATGACCGCAATAAACACAGTTTCCTTTAAAAGAATGTTTAGGGACGTTAGCTAAAACCTCTGCAAAGTCTTTATCTTTTGTATCAGCACTTTCATAGGCAAGATTAGTCATCAATTCTTCACAATTATGACAGCCAGCCATAACTGAAACTACACCAGGACGAGTTAAACAATAATGAATACATTGTAATGGTGTCAAAGCTACTTTAAACGGTGATAGTTTTTCATCTAATAAATCTCCGCCACCAAAAGCTTTCATTACGGTAATTGCCACTCCTTCTTTTTGACATAATTCGTATAAATTCTGACGTACTGGATCAATATTGAATAATGGCTGTTTATATTTTTCATCATCCCATAAATCATTAACATTTTCAGATGGTGGCAACAAATCATAACAAGGATTAATAGAAAATAAAATAACATCTACCAATCCTGTTTTTACTGCTTCAATAGCTATTAATGGGTTATGAGAACTAATTCCAATATGTCTAATAACGCCCTTTTCTTTTAATTCTAAAGCGTATTTAATAATAGGACCATTAAATACTGTTTCAAAATCTTTTTGCTGATCAATATAGTGTATCATCCCAATATCGATATAATCAGTTTGAAAACGTTGTAACATATCTTCAAAACCAGCTTTTACTTCATCAATTTTACGTGTTCTTAAATATTGATCATTTTTCCAATAAGAACATAAATGTCCTTCAATGATCCATTTATCACGATTATTAGCAATCGCTTTTCCAAACTTAGTTCGCATATCCGGATTAGGAGAATAAAAATCAATAAAATTTATTCCCTGCTCCATTGCCTGATCAACAAATTCTTTAACTTCCTGATCACTTTTTTTAGCTAATCCTTCACACCCTAAAGCAATCTCACTAACCATGATATTAGTTTTTCCTAATTTTCGATATAGCATATCATTCACCTCATTTTTATTGTAATAGATAAAGTACAGTTTAAGTCAATAATAATTTAAAAAGGGCATCAGCCCTCTATTTTGCTTTAAATATTTTATAAAAATATAAAATCGTTGTAATAACAATAACCCCTAGAATTAACAAATTAATCCTAAAATCACCTATCTGTAAAGATGAAAAAACACTCATAATCATAAATAATGAAACAACCTGTAATTTTATAGTTATTAACATATTATATAATAATTGATATATTCTTTGCTTATTTTTTTCAGTTATTGTTATTCCAGTATTCCAATATTGTGGTTTACGTTCAATTACAGATAAACCAAAATATAAAATTATACCAGCTATATAAGCAATCCATATCTCCCATTTATTACCATAACGATCAACTTCGCCATTAAAATTATAGTGCATTGGAATTTTATCAGGTAACAAAAGATATTGTATCATTAAAAAAACAAATGTTACAGTTAAAATTATGATACATAGATAATTGACTATTTTACAATATTTAGTTTTTTTGATTTTATAATTTTCATCCATAAAGATACCTTTTATAGTAAATTAAAATGCTTTAATGCCTTAACAACTCCATCTAAATCAACTTCATCAGTAACATAATCAGCTGCTTTTTTAACTTCTTCATTACCATTACCCATTGCCACAGCTAAATTTACATGATTCAACATTGGAATATCATTACCACCATCACCAAAAGCCATTGTTTCACTCAACTGTAAATGATAGTATTCTAAAAACTTATCAATACCATTTTGTTTTGTACCGCCTTTAGGTGAAATATCACAAAACATTGGATGCCAGCGTGCAGAGATACAATTTGGCATTAATTTCAATAACTCTTTTTCTTCTGCTTCATCAACAAAACATTGACATTGATATATCTTTCTAGTACAAACCTGGCTACAATCTTTAGCTGGCTGGCCGTCATTTTGTGTAATCCGATGAATTTCATCAACCCGCCAATCACGATAATTATAATACTTGTCGTGTTCTTCAGTAAATCCACAAGGAACCTGATGATTGTCTAAATAATTAACTAGGTTTTGTAAATCATGAGGATCAATGGTATTTTGATAAATAATTAGGTCTTTATCATAACAATACTGACCATTTAAGGTAATATAACCATCAAATTCAATCTCATCTAATACTTTCAAGCCATCTTTTCCACGACCGGTTGCAATAAAAATTTTAATTCCTTTTTTCTTTAATTGTTTTAATGCTTCGATTGTTGAATCAGGAACTTGATGAGTTTTAAAACTCACTAAAGTTCCATCAATATCAAAAAATATTGCTTTAAT
The DNA here is from genome assembly GCF_002160675.1 of Erysipelatoclostridium sp. An15. Classification (NCBI taxonomy): domain Bacteria; kingdom Bacillati; phylum Bacillota; class Erysipelotrichia; order Erysipelotrichales; family Coprobacillaceae; genus Thomasclavelia; species Erysipelatoclostridium sp. An15. The sequence continues at coordinate 4,809 of NZ_NFLA01000052.1, read as the reverse complement.
CATTTTATTTACTCCTACTGTTTTATTTTCCATAATCTAAATACCTGCTCAACGGTATCCGTTAAATTATTTTTAGCATTCTCTTTAGCCATTGCCTCTTGTAAAGTTGTAATATTACGAATAATGGGAAAATACGCATCTATTCCTTCTTGATTACAAAGCTTAGCTTCTTTAGTTACACTACCAGCAAAAGCGATTACTGGCTTATTATATAATTTAGCCATTTTAGCTACTCCAACAGGTGCTTTTCCCATTGCGCTTTGTCGATCCAAACACCCCTCTCCTGTAACAACAACATCAGCGTCTTTAAGATCAGATTTTAAATCAATTGTTTCTAAAATAATATCAATACCTGACTCTAGGGTGGCCTTAACAAAGGTTAAAAAAGCAAATCCTAACCCACCAGCTGCTCCAGTACCAGGAACTAAAGCATCACTATGAGGATATTTTTTCTTAGCAAGGTTCGCAAAGTTATATAACCATTGATCCATATCTTTTATCATTTGGCTAGTAGCGCCTTTTTGAGGGCCAAAAACCACACTGCAGCCGTTTTCACCACATAATACATTGGTTACATCACAAGCGATTTTAAATTGACACTTCTTTAATTCAGGTAAAACATTTTTATCATCTATCTTTACTAAATCCTTTAACCCGCGAGCTCCTAAAGGAACTTGATTACCATCTTTATCAAGCAAATCAAACCCTAAAGCCTGTAACATCCCAATACCGCCATCGTTTGTAGCACTGCCACCTATTCCAATAATAAAATTATTACAGCCTTTAGATATTGCATCTTTGATCATTTCTCCTAAACCATATGTCGTTGTATAAAGAGGATTACGCTGCTTTAAAGATAATAGAGTAATCCCAGCAATACTAGCCATTTCCATAATTGCTAATCTTTTTTCTGGAATAATTCCATAACTACTTTCTATTTTATCACCTAATGGCCCAGTTGCAACAACAGTTTCTATTTTACCGTTCATTCCTGATACTAATGCTTCAACAGTTCCCTCACCCCCATCAGCTAGAGGTTTAACAATTATTTTAGCATCCTGATATACTCGTTTAATACCTTGTTTAATAGCATTTCCAGCTTCTAGTGAATTTAAACTCCCTTTTAACGAATCAATAGCCACTACTACTTTCATTTAAATCACCTCCACTATTACTTTTTAAAATAATTATCATTGAGCAATAATCAGGTCGTAAACGACCTGATTAAATACTACCTTTATACTTTTTCAACTGTAAATAATACAATTACTGCTCCTATCAATGATAGAATAACTCCTATCAATAATACTTCACTAACACCTACAGCATCTAATAAGATACCACCAATGATATTAGCAAAAACCCCAGACATTGTCATTGACGTAGTGACAAAAGATTGCCCTTTAACAATATCTTTATTATCAACTTTACAATTTACATAATATACTGATGCTGGAATAAATAAAGCATAAGCACCCATTTGTAAAACTTGAGCAATATAAATCATAACCATATTAGTAGCTAGGTATGTAATAGCATGTTTAGCTAAAAATAGCACTATTGATGCTTTAATTAATGTCCCACAATTCACTTTTTGACTAAGCTTAGTAAAATATGCCATAGTTGGTAATTCAAGCATCGCTGCTAAAAATACCGCATTTCCCATGTCACTACTATTACCACCAACATTAGTTACAATTTGAATAAAGAAATTATTAATAATTGTATGAGCAAAATAAACTAATACAAAACCTAATAAGAAAACAATAAATTTTTTATACTTACCAGCAAATTTTAATAAACTAACATTTTCTTGTACTTCAGCTTCTGTTTCACTTTCTTCATCAGCATTAACAATCTGTGCATTTTTTGGTAAAATAAATAAATGAACAACTATAAATAATAGTGCATTAAATACGACATAACAAATTGGTAAAAGATCAGGACTAAACCATTCAACAATATACCCTAATGCCATTGATGTTAAAGCATAAGCTACAGACCCTAATCCTCTTGCAATACCAAAATTAATTTGAATACCATATTTTTCAAAAATAAATGCTAAAGTATTGATTAATGGCATTATCGTTGTTTCTAAAGAAAAAATTGCCACAATTAAAATAAAAATTAAAGTTTGATTTGTGGGAATTACTAATAGGGCAACTGATAAAATAATCGCAATTGCAACTATCGTATTAATAATTTTACGGATTTCAATATTTTTATGATTATCGGCAAATGAAGCTAATGCCGGTTGCATGAAAACCGCTAAAATACTACATAATGATAAAATAATACCAATTGTAGAATTGGAAAATCCCTTATACAACAAATAAACTGATGCATAGCCCATCATGGCTGCAAAAGCACCAAAATAAAAAATTTGGCTAGCCATGTACTTAATGTTTAAACTTTTTCTACTATCCATAATACCTACCTCTTATAATCGCTTACATAATATTAATATAACATAATTAATGTTAATTAAAAAGTTTTTTCAAAATTTGATTCATATTTTATAAGCAATAGTTTAATCATATCATTTGACAAAAATAACTATCAACGATAATATAATAATATAGTTAGATTAGACTAACTTTATAAAATACCAATACAATATAACAATATAAATCAATACAATTATCAAGAAAGGTGGAAATAATTATGATTGCAACATTAATTTTATTAACAATGATTTTAGTAGCGATTTTCACTATTAAATCGCATCTTAAAAGAAGACTAATCAAGCAAAGTCATCAGTAAAATAGTTTAAATATTATATCTATTCCCTTTAATAAAAATTATATATTGTTGTACTTAAAATAATAAATATCAAAATCTATACGATAAAAGCATCACTTCAATGAAATGATGCTTTTATGCTTTATTTTGTATAATATAAATATAAAAAGGAAAACTTTTACTAGAGGTGATTATATGCAATACGAAAATCTTCATCAGCTTATAAACCATAGTAATTGTTCTCGTCAATATTTCTTATCGCTTCCAGTATCTATGCAGCTAAAACTCCATCAATACAATGAAAACATTCATAATTTATCTCAGCTTCATTTTTTTGTAGAAAACATTGACAAGTTATAAAAATTTATTATTTAGGATTAGGACCTAAGTAGATTAATTTTAACTTTATTCCTGTATCCAATCTAATTCTTGAATTTTGATCTAATTGAAGATTGCGATAACAATCACTTAAATCATCACTAGCATCAAAATATATTTTTTGACTTTTATTATTACTAAAACATTCTAAATAACCACTGCCATCAACTACATAAAGATCATACCAGCCCATTAAATAATTAAGTCCTTCAAAATACATTCCAGCTTTTAAAATTATTTCTCTTGGTGATTTTACTATATTTCTTTTTACTTCTGCCGGTCTTGTTTCTTTAAATTTATTTAATTCTATTTGTGGTTCTTTAGTATTTTGTAACAATGATTCCATTAGTTTATTTAAATATAATTCATCTTCTCTACGAGAATCATTTTCTTTTTCATTTTCTACTTTTTCTATATCACTAAATTGTTTGCAATACTGTAAAATACTATTAGAACATTCTTTTACTTTATTTTGGCAATTAACTAATTCATCATCATCATTTGAAAAAATACCTGCTAAATATCTTTTTTCATTTAAAAACCGATCTCTAATTAACAAATAGACTGCATCTAATTCAATTTTTATTTCTTCATTATTTTGCAAAATTGACATCAAATAACTCATTTCATCTTTGTTAGCTAGACTAAAAGCTTCATCATTTAAAAAATTATAATTTCCGCCAACTTCATAAACACCAGAATCATAATATTCTACTGTACAAATAACATCTTTAATATCCTGATAATTATATATATCTTCATTTATAATAATTTTATCATTATTATAAGCAACGTTTAATTCTTTATAACCAATCTGTTTTAGTAAATTGTTTATATGATTATTTTTCGTCTCCATAACTTCGCTCCTTTTCAATATATTATAATTCTACTCTTGTAATTTTAACATTATGTTAACTAAAATTATTTAATTAAAAATTCCGCATATAATAAACTATGATCAGAAAAAGATGAAGTTTTTACATCACGTTCGACTAATTCAAAATTATCAGAATAATAGATATTATCTGGTGAGCCATAACTGCCATATGTCATTAACGTTTCATCACTATTTACATTATCTAATATATCAGTATCCCATCGTTCATTATAACCATAAAAATAATTAAAATCACCAGCTAAAATCACATGACCATCTAATTCAATATTATTTTCAATAAAATCCAACTGTGTATCATGGTAACTATCATACGCTACATGGGTATTGTAAATATTTAACGGTGTTTGACCATACTCGATTACTGTTTTAGTTAAGACCCGTGGTTCTCTAAATAAACTATTAGGCATTAATTGTGATGATACCTTAGTAATTGGATATTTACTTAATATCCCAATTCCATAATAACCGTTAAGAATCCACATTGTTGAATAAAAATGATAATATGGATAACCGGCTTCCTTTGCCATCGATGCAACCATATCAAAGTTACCAGAACGAATTGCGTTTTGATCAACTTCTTGTAAGCAAATGATATCTAACTGTAAGTCTTTGATATCATTTACGAAACCTTCTAAATCTTCTTTTCCATAGTTTAATGAGTGAACATTATAAGTCCAATGTCGTCAATTTAAGAAGATAAAAGGATATGTTTAGCTAATTAAGTATCTGATCATATCCTTTTCGTGTTTGAAAACGCTAAAAAAGCGTATAAATATCCCTTGATTTTTGAT
>NZ_NFLA01000051.1:0-17082 GCF_002160675.1 Erysipelatoclostridium sp. An15 | reverse complement strand
TTTTTGAAAAGAAAGAGGATTTTTATAGAGGATTCACCTCTTAGTCAAGACAAATGCCTGCTAAAGCAATAAATTTTAAAAATTTAATTTATTTATTGACATTTAATAGTTTGTCTTTAATAATAGAATACTACAATTATAAAATAAAAGTAATCATTCTTTACATCTTATTATAGATAATTATAATATTTTTAGAGGTGCAAAATGAAAAGAAGAGATCCGGTTATTCAAAATTTAAATCCTGAAATATTTGAAAATTGTTCAAATTATTATCAAGGTATTTTTACAAAGAATCCTAAGCAGTCAATTACGATAAAAAATACGACAATTGAACAATGTCAGTTTGAAAAAATTGATTTTAATTTAATTGAATTAAATAATACTCATTTAGTTAATTGTGTATTTAAAAATTGTGATTTATCAAACTTAGAATTTGATCATGTTAGTTTACATTGTTGTCATTTTATTAATTGTAAAATGATTGGGATAGGTTTTATTGATTGTTCATTGCATGATTTGTTGTTTTTAGATATTCAAGGGCGATATATGAATATTAGTTATGGTAATATTCGTAATGTTACCTTCCAAAATAGTGTTTTAGATGAAGCAAGTATTATGGAAGTTGATGTCAAAGATTTAGAATTTAATCAGGTTAGTTTTATTAATGGTGAGGTTTTTAAAACAAAATTGAAAGGTATGGATTTAAAAACAACTAATATAGAAGGTTTACGAATTGATCAAACAAGTCTAGTGGGCATTCATGTTGATATGTATCAAGCGGTTGCTTTAGCCAGTTTGTTAGGGATAATTGTTGATTAAGGGCATTTTTGGTCCTTTTTCTTTAGAAAATTATGGTAAAAATTAGTTAAAAAATCGTAGTTTTTTGGTATCGAAAAAAAATAATGACAAAATATAATTCTGTGTTATAATGTTTGAATTGTAAGAAAGGTTGTGAAGAAATGAATATTAGAAATATCGCAATTATTGCCCACGTTGACCATGGAAAAACTACTTTGGTCGATCAGTTATTAAAGTTATCAGGAACATTACGTGATAATGAACATATCGCTGAAAGGGCTATGGATAGTAATGCAATTGAGCGAGAAAGAGGAATCACTATTCTTGCAAAAAATACAGCAATAAATTATAAAGATTATCGTATTAACATTATGGATACACCAGGTCATGCTGACTTCGGTGGTGAAGTAGAACGAATCATGAATATGGTTGATGGTGTTTTATTAGTTGTTGATGCTTATGAAGGAACAATGCCACAAACTCGTTTTGTATTGAAAAAAGCATTAGCTGCTAAAGTAAAACCAATCGTTGTTATAAATAAAGTTGACCGTCCTGTTGTTAGAATCCAGGAAGTAATGGATGAAGTATTAGAGTTATTCATGGAATTAGGAGCCGATGATGAGCAATTAGATTTCCCAGTTGTCTTTACTTCAGCTTTACAAGGGACTTCTAGTTTAGATCCTGATATTGCTACTCAAGTACCAAATATGGACTGTTTATTTGATATGATTATCAACGAAATTCCAGAACCATTAGTTGATGAAGAAGGGCCGTTACAATTCCAGCCAGCATTATTAGATTATAATGATTATGTTGGAAGAATTGGAATTGGACGAATTCAAAGAGGACATATTAAAGTTAATGAAAGTGTTACTTGTGTACGCGCTGACGGTAGTCATAGTCAATTTAGAATTCAAAAATTATACGGATTCCTTGGATTACATCGAATTGAAATAAAAGAAGCATTTGCTGGTGATATCGTAGCAATTGCTGGATTAAGTGATATTGGTGTTGGTGAAACAGTATGTACTACTGGTAAAGAAGAAGCTTTACCATTATTAAAAGTAGACGAACCAACGATCCAAATGGTTTTTGGAACTAACACTTCACCATTTGCAGGTAAAGATGGAAAATTTGTAACTGCTAGACAAATTGAAGAGCGTTTATTTAAAGAAACAAATCGTGACGTTTCATTGAAAATTGAAAGAATTCCAAATAGTGAAGAATGGATCGTTTCTGGTCGTGGTGAATTACATTTATCAATTTTAATTGAAAATATGCGTCGTGAAGGATTTGAACTTCAAGTTTCTAAACCAAAAGTAATCATTAAAGAAATTGATGGTGTTAAATGTGAACCATATGAAGAAGTTAATATTGAAGCACCAGATGATTGTATCGGTAATGTTATTGAATCATTAGGATATCGTCGTGGTACGCTAGAAAATATGGTTAGCAACGATGGACAAACAAGTATTACTTATACAATTCCTTCAAGAGGTTTGATTGGTTTCATGACTAACTTTTTAACAATGACAAAAGGTTATGGAATTATTTCACATTCATTTTTAGAATATCGACCAATGGAAGGAGAAACAGTTGGAGAAAGAGCATTAGGAGTACTAGTTTCAATTGATAGTGGTCAAACTACGGCATATGCTTTAGGCAGTGTTGAAGATCGTGGAGTTATGTTCGTTGAACCTGGTGTTGAAGTTTATGAAGGAATGATCGTCGGTGAACATAGCCGTGATAATGACTTAGTAGTAAATGTTACTAAAGGTAAACAATTAACAAATACTCGTTCATCTTCAAAAGATTCAACAGTAGTTTTAAAACGTCCAAGAACATTTAACTTAGAAGGATGTCTAGATTATATTAATGATGATGAATTAGTTGAAGTAACACCTGAACATATTCGTTTAAGAAAACGTTATTTAACTGAACAAGAACGTCGTCAACAACATCGTTTAAAAGCAAATAAGTAAAAATGTTTTTTTGACAATAGTCCCCTTTAAAAGTCAAATTAGTTTTTAAAAAACAATTATTTGATATTATTTTTAAGATGTAAATCTAAAAAACATTGCTACATTCATAAAAATTTGCATATTTTATTCAGATATGCTATTATGTTTTTGTTAGCAAACACAAAGAAACGGGGGATGTTTAGATGAAAGCAACAGTTGAAATTCAACATAATGGTAAAAATGTTACTGCAGTTGAAATTGAAAAAATGGTAAAAGAAGAGGTTAAAGGACAAGGTGTCAAAATCTCTACTATTGATACATTACAAATTTATTACACACCAGATACAGCTTCAGTATATTATGTTGTAACTACTAAAGATGGTAAAACTTATAATAACGAAGAACCATTAGTAGTAGAATAGTTGGTTGTAAATTAATTGATAATGAAAAGCGATAATATTTTGGTATTATCGTTTTTTTGTTGTTCCCTTTATATGGTTAATCGACAAAAAACATGCTATAATTATTTTGTTTTTAAGGAGTGAAAAGAAATGAAAAAAATTGCAGCAGGTTTATTAGCGATTATGTTATTAACTGGATGTTCAAATAATAATAATGAACAAACTTTGTTTGTTGAAAATAGTAAAGAAAAATATGCATTAGTAGATTTAGAAGGCGAATCAAAAACTAAATTTATTTACGATAAATACGAAACTGTTGGTAATAGTGGTTTTATTGTTGTTCAAGATGATAAATATGGCTATATTTTAAATGATGGCAGTGAAGCAATAAAATTAGGTAAATATAAAAAATTAGAGTCAATTGCCAATATGTTAGTTGGTTATGATAAAGATGAAAATATTACTATTTTAAATAGTGAAGGAAAAAAATTATATCAACAAAGTGATGATGTTAAGATTGAATTAACTGGATTGCCAGTAATCAAAGATGGTAAAGATTATATTGTTTTATATGATACTGGTGAAGAATTAGTTAATACTAATGATAAGATTGTTAGTGCTTATACAATTGATGATAATTATACGCTTGTTAATTATGAAAAAGAGGCTAGTTTATATTATCACTTAACAGAAGAAGAACCACTATCAATTAAAGCTGGTGGTGATAATCAGTTAATGGATCATGATGATAAAAAAGGTTATTTATTATATAACCGTGATGATCATGAAGTTAGAGCACTAGACACTGAAGGTAAAGTATTGTTTACAACAGAACAAGAATTAGATGATCTATACTATGATAGTGAAAATAATATTATCGGTGTTTTAAATCAAACAACTTACATTTTTAACAACAAAGGTAATATTAAGGAAACAAACAGCTATTATTATAATTATCGAAACTATGTAGTAAAAAATGCTGATACTATTTATGGACCTCATACTTTTGTAAATGATGGTAAGGAAATTGAAGTTGATGGTATTCAATTAGACCCACTAGCTTCACAAATTAGAGAAGAAATCTTCCCGGTTTATGTAAGAGATGAGGGCTATCAGTATTATGGTTTCGATGGTAAAGCCGCATTTAAAACTGTATATGAAAGTGCTGAAGTCTTTGATAGTAATGGTTTAGCTGTTGTATCTAAAGAAGAAGATAAATATTATTTGATTAATACTGATAATAAAAAGATTTCTGATGAATATGAGCGAATTGAATATCTTGGTCGTAATTACTATGCTGGATATACTAGTGGTAGTCGTTATGAAGTATTTAATAGCGATGGCGATGTAGTTATTGAAGATAGTTTCATGGGTGAAGGAACTGTATTTAAATATAATGATATTGTCTATGGTATCTTTAATAACAGTGGTACTAGTTATGTTTATGATATGGAAGATTATGAAGTTCTTTTCCATGTTGAAGGTGATTTGGAATTTAATGATGCCGGTTACTTTGTAACAGTTGAAAATGATGGCTATTATACTTTAGATGGCGAAGAAATTTATAAGAGGTAATGGAATGGAATATTATATTTATATGCTTGTTTCATTGGCAGTTATGCTAATGGGTATTAAATTAGTTTTTTGTGAATTAGAAGGAAGAACTGCTCAAAAAAAGGGATTTTTAAGCTGGTATATTAAATATAACGAACCATTTAAATATGCTAGAACACGTAGTATTATTTTAATGTGTGTGGTTTGTTATATGATTGCCTCGATTCAACCGTTCTTTTCAGTTGAGTGGTTTGTTGAAATGATTGGTTTTATTGCAGTTGGTGTAATCTGTGATGCTTTAAGTCAAGTAGTGGGATATTATTATAGTAAGTTGCGTTTTCGTAAAAGAATTAAAGCGGCAATGGAAATGAAAAGTGAAATTGCTAAAGCAATCAATGAAGAAGGCAGTGCTTTGGTACAACAAAGTATACCAACTTATTCAAGTAAGGAAGTTGTTGCAAGATATTTAAATGATGAAAGTCATTTAGCTTTTATTTCTTTTGATGGTGGCGAATATGTTAATTCTTTTGATTATTTACCACCAATCACTTATGCAGTTGAAGTTCAAAATGAAAAAGCTGAAAAATTACTAGAAGAACGTAATATCAAAGTTACTAAACTTACAAAAGAAGGTAAATTACCTTTTAAAGATGAACGAATCGATGTTCTAGCTGATGAATTAGCTAATTATGATAAATATGATTTATATCGTGTTGTTAAACCAGGTGGTTATATCATTGTAAATCAATTAGGTAGTGATAATTATAAAGAACTTACTAGTATTTTTCTTCCTTTTAAATTACGTGGTCGCTGGGATCTAGAAGCTGGTAAACAAACTTTAAGTGAAATTGGTTTGGAAATTGTTGATAGTTTTGAAGAACATGGTTTCATTCGTTTTGATACTTTAGCTTCATTTGTTCAGTTTTTAAAAGGAATTACTAGAGTTGATGTTACTCAAGAGCGATTTATGAATTTTTATAGCCAGGTTTTACAACAGATTAAAGAAAAGAGTTATTTTGAATTAACAACACATCGTTTTTTAGTCGTTGCTCGTAAAAAAGAACTTTAGAAGAAACACATAGTTTCTTCTTTTTTTATGAAAATGTCAATAATTATCTAAAAATACGAGATAATCTTCCATTTTAAAACCATTGTTGTATAATTATATCGAATAATTTAATCACGCATATTTAATGGTTGTTTTTGCATTAATAAGGAATCTTGTGAAAATCAAGAGCGGTCCCGCCGCCGTAATGATGAGTTATGACAAAATGCCACTGGGAAACTGGGAAGGTGTCAAAGCGTTGAATCTAAGCCGGAATACTTGCCATTATCTTAGGATACACTTTACGGATGATAGAGTAGTTCTATTTAATGTTAGTCTTAATCCTTTCATGCGCACTTTTTTAGAAAGGGTTTTTTATTATGTCAAAATTTTTTAAAATTGCAATTGTTGTTTTACTTTTATTTACAGGTTGTAAAGATGATAGTAGTGTAACTACTAAAAGAATTGCTGCCAAGCAGGCCATTGCTGTTGAAATTAGTGGTCTAGCTGTTAATCAAGGCAGTGTAGAAGTTAACGAGCAGCCATCTAATAATCAGGAAAAAAGTAGTGCTGTTAAGCCTAGTCAAAATACTAATAAAGAAATAGTAAAAGATGATAAACAGACAATATCAGTATCAATTTCTATTGAGTGTAAGACTTTGCTTAATCGACTAGATGAAATTAAGCCTGGATATGTTGATTTTGTCCCTAAAGATGGTATTGTACTAGCTGATGTTAGTTATGAAGTAGATCCTTCATCAACTGTTTTAGAGGTGCTAAAAAAAGCTTGTGATGCTAGGAAAATAACATATAAAGTGAATGATGGTTATGTTCAAGAGATTGCTTATTTACCTCATAAAATATTAAATAGCAGTTTTGATACTTCTTCAGGCTGGATGTATAGTATCAACGGCAAATATGTAAACAAGGGTGCTGGTGATGAAAGTATTGAATTACATGAAGGTGATCGAATTAAGTGGATGTATACATTGACAGGAGGCAATGATTTAACATGGTCATAAAATCTTTTAAAGAGAGCCATCCCTTAGTATTACTTTTATATTTTTTATCGATTATTATTTTGACAATTATCCAATCGCATTATCTAGTTATTATAATTGGATTTATTGCTTGTGCGTTATTATTTTATTTAACTGATCATAGCGGGTTTAAAAAAATATTAAAATATCTGATGCTTTTGATTTTGTTGATTACGATTACTAATCCATTATTTGTAAGTGAAGGCTTTGACATTTTATATCAAAATAACTTTTTTACAATTACTAAACAGGCTTTGATATATGGCTTTGTCTTTAGTTTGATGATTAGTTCGATGTTATTAATATTTAATGTCGCTAGAAAATATCTTACTGATAGTCATATTATTTATTTGTTTGGTGCTATTATGCCAACTTTAGGATTAGTTGTTTCGATGAGTTTAAATTTAATTAGTCGGTTAAAATTACAGTATCAAAAGATCAAAGAGGCTAATCGCTTAATGCCATATAAAAACAAATTGGCTAAACAGCGTGATATGATAATTATTTTAATTACTTATGCTTTTGAATCATCATTAGAAATGATTAATTCAATGAATGGACGTGGTTATGGAAGCCATAAGCGAAGCAGTTTTCATCTTTATCAGTTTAAAAAAGATGATTTACTTAAAATATTAATTATTTTAAGCTTAGATTTAATGGTGATACTTGGATATTTTAATTACTATCAGGATTTTTATTATTATCCATTAGTCCAGGTTTATCATTATCAGTGGTTGGATTTGTTTTTTATGATTTGTTTTGCTGTTTTGATTTTATTACCAGTTTTCTTTAAAGGAGGGAAGAGTTATGTATCAGATTGAAAATCTGTCTTTTAGTTTTCCAAATCAAAAAGAAGTTTTAAAAAATATTTCCCTGGAAATAAAAAATGGCGAATTTTTGGTTATTTGCGGGGTTAGTGGCTGTGGAAAAACAACTCTTTTAAAACATCTAAAACCAAGCTTGACTCCTGCTGGTCAAAAATCAGGGAATATTATTTTTGATGATTTGATTAAAGAAGATATTAAAATTGGTTATGTAGCTCAAAATCCTGAAAATCAAATCGTAATGAATAAAGTATGGCATGAAATTGCTTTTGGTTTAGAAAATCAGAATATGCCATTAAAACAAATGAAACAGCGAGTTGGTGAAATTGTAAATTATTTTAATTTACAAGATATTATTAATGCCAATTGTCAGGATTTATCTGGTGGTCAAAAGCAGTTAGTGAATTTAGCCAGCGTTTTAGTATTAAATCCTGAAGTTATTTTATTAGATGAAGCTTCAGCACAGTTAGATCCAATTAATCGTCAAGAATTTATTAAAATGGTAAAACAGATCAATGATGATTTTGGGATTACAATTGTTTTTGTGGAACATCAATTAGATGGACTGGTTGAACTGGCAGATCGTTTATTAATAATGGAAGATGGTAAAGTTGCAATTTTAGATGAAACTAAAAAAGCCATTGAAAAAATGAATAAAGAAAATCTTTTTTTAGAATCCCTGCCAGATTATATCAAGGTTTCTAATCTAATTGATCAAAGCTGTTTTAGTATTAAAGAAGCTAGAAAAGCTATGCAAGATTATCACAATATTAATATAAAAGAGTATGAAGATATTGAATTTGTGCCACTATTAAAAATTACTGGGTTAACTTGTGGGTATCAGCAATTAGTTTTAAAACAGCTTGATCTTAATATTTATCAAAATGAAATTTTAACAATCGTTGGTGCTAATGGTAGTGGTAAGACAACATTTATTAAATGTTTGGCGGGATTGATTGATTATCAAGGAAAGATTGAATATCAAACTCATTTACCAAGAATTGCTTATTTGCCTCAAGATCCAACGACATTATTTATTGGTGATACTGTTGAAAAGGATTTATTAGCTGTTGAGGATAATGTTGTAAATGTGGTTACAATGATGCAAAATATGCAAATTGTTCATTTAAAAGACTGTCATCCATATGATTTAAGTGGTGGCGAAAAACAATTAGTAGCTTTAGCTAAGATTTTATTAACTAAACCCGAGCTTTTATTACTTGATGAACCAACTAAAGGTATTGATGCTAGCGCAAAAGAAAAATTAGCAGCTTTGATTGTCGGTTTAAGTAAACATATGACCATAGTTTGTGTTAGCCATGATTTAGAATTTGCTGCTAAAATTAGTGATCGAGTAGCAATGATTTTCAATGGTCAAATGGAATCGGTTGATACGATGCGAAATTTCTTTAGTAACAATCTTTTTTATACAACTACTATCAACAAAATTATGCGAAACATTAATAAAGATGTTGTCATTTATGAGGATTTAAAATGAGCAAGCATAATAAAATAGCTTTAATATCTTTAATTATGGCTGTTTTAGCGGCTGTTATTGGGGTGTTGTTATGGCATGACCAGCAATATAATTTGATAATAATGATGCTGGTAGTTATTAGCTGGATCCCATTTTATTTTAAATATGAATTGCCACATCCTAAAACTAGAGAAGTGGTGATACTAGCAATAATGATTGCTTTAACAACGTTAGCTAGAACATTATTTATTTTATTTCCTAGTTTTAAACCAGTAAGTGCTTTAATAATTATCATGGCAGTTGTATTTGGTAAACAAGATGGTTTTTTATGTGGTTCATTAAGTGCTTTAATATCAGATTTTATTTTTGGAATAGGTCCCTGGACCCCGTTTCAAATGTTAGCCTGGGGTTTGATTGGCTATCTAGCGGGACTGTTTTGTCGCCAGTTATATCAAAATAAATGGCTGTTATATGGCTATGGAGCAATGTCAGGGATAATTTTTTCTATGATTATGGATTTATGGTCAGTTTTAGCGATTGATAATAGTTTTAATCTTTCGCGATATCTGTTTACTGTTATCGCAGCTTTACCAGTGACGATAACATATATTGTTTCAAATATTATATTTATTTTTGTATTTAAAGATGCAATGTTTAAGATACTGCAAAGAGTAAAGGTCAAATACGGAATTACGGAGGGAAATTAGATGCAAAAAAGGATTGTAAGTTTATTTTTAGCGTTATTTATGGCTGTTACTATGACAACAGGTGTAAGTGCTAAAACAAATGATTGGTATGAATTTAGAACCAATGATAATGTAATTGATGCTAAGCTACCAACTACAGAAGATTCTACAAAACTTGATTGGGTACATAGTTTTTTAGATGGTAAATTTTATGTAACTTATAGTAATCCAATTATTGGTGATGAATGTATTTATATTGCTGTAGATAGTGAATTATATAAATTAGATAAAGATGGTAATGTTTTACAAAAAGCTACTTTAAATAATACAATAGCTTTTAATGCTTATCTTGCTTATGGTAATGGAATGGTTTTTGTTGCTTTAGGTAATGGAATGATTCAGGCTTTTGATGGTCAATCATTAACATCATTATGGTTATCACAAGTTGAAGGAAATTTGACAAGTCCGTTAACATATTATAATGGTTATTTATATACAGGAACAACTGAATATGATGATAGTTATAATATAGTAGGTGGTCAATATTTTGCTTTATCAGTTAGTGATGATGATCCTAATTCTAATTTAGAAACAAAATATAATAGCTGGAGTTATCAAGAACAAGCAGGTGGATATTATTGGTCTGATGCTACAATTATAAATAATCAATATTTAGTATTTGTAAGTACTGCCGGTACTTTGGTAGCTAAAGATATTACTAGTGATAATTTAAATACGATTACTTTAGATAGTAACATTAGTATCCGTAGTGGTGTTTGTTATGGTGATGGTTATTTTTATATTGGTAGTCAAAATGGCAAATTATATAAAGTGGCCTTCAATAACGATGGAACTTTTGGTCAAGTAGAAACAGCTATGATATTAAATGGAAATGGTCAAATTACTGGTACTCCTACTTATGTAGATGGAACATTATATTTTGGTGGTAAAAATGGTAGTGCGTTTAACGCACCTGGTTTTATTGCTAAGATGGATGTAAATACATTACAATTACAATCAATTGAAGTTGTTGGTAATGTTCAATCATCAATTTTAGTTACAACTGGATATGATGATGCTGTTTACGGTTATTATACAATAAATAGTGAACCAGGTGGTTTATATGTATTTAAAGATACTGGAACAGAGTTTACAACAGACACTTTATACGAACCAGAAGATGCTTATAAAAACTATAATATGGGTAGTGCTATTAGTGATGGTAATAAACTTTATTTTACTAATGATTCTGGAGCTTTATTTGCTTTAGAAAATAGTGAACAACCAACTGATAATAACCCAACTCCAACTCCACCAGCTCAAACAACAGATACAGATACATCATCTACACCAGATCAAGTAGTTAATTCGGTTAAAACTGGCGATGACCAAAGTCTTGTGTCAATGCTAACTTTAATTATTAGTGGAGCAGTTTTAGTGGTATTAAAAAAAGATTAATATTAATAAAGGACAATAATTCGGTTATATAAAATTGATTATTGTCTTTTTTTAACTAATTATTTGATAAATTAAATGATGATTGATAGATAGCTTTTTAGTTGCAAATATATGTTTTTATTACTTAAGCAGTGTTAAATAATAAGTAGTAGGATATAAAAATTGCTAGTAATAGTTTAATTTTGACTATATTATAGTAAAATCGATAATTATTTTTCTAGTTTTTATAAAATAATGATTGTTGTAGCTAATTTAATTGCTTTTGATTTATCAATAGCAATCGTGTAAATTATTATCAATCACAAATACATTTTAATTGTTTCTGTTTGAAGTAGCTAGCGTTTATGATTTGAAAAGAAGATATTTAGCTGTAAAAGAGTAGCTTAATATTAATTGATCATTTCAATAAATAAAGTACTTTTTGACATGGATAATTATTTAAATAGTGGGAAAAATGTTTGTGTTTTATTGATTTTAATAAAAGATGAAGAGATAAAAACGGAATTTTTGTTGTTATATTCAACTAATTTGTAAGCGCTAAATTTTATTTAAAAAGTTCTTTAAAATAGGAATATTAGGTGGTATAATTGTCATATAGAAATTTTTAAGGAGGAGTCATAAAATGGCAGAAAAATTATCTTTCGTTGTATCTGATCCTGTTGGATTACACGCTAGACCAGCTACTATCTTAGTTAACCAAGCTAGTAAATTTACAAGTGATATTAAGTTAGTATACAATGGAAAAGAAGTTAACTTAAAATCAATCATGGGAGTTATGTCTTTAGGTGTTCCAACTAAAGCTACAGTTGAAATTGTTGCTGAAGGTGAAGACGAAAAAGATGTAATTGCTTCTATTGCTAAAGTTATCAAAGAACAAAAAGTAGCAGAATAAAATAATTGATACAAAAGAGGTCTCCGGATCTCTTTTTGTTTTTTAGTTGCAATAATTATTTTTAGGCTAGTATAATAGATATAGTTTTTTTATGGAGGTTTACCAATGACAAAAAAAGTAAAAACTAATGCATTAAGAATGCTAGATCGAGCAAAAATTAACTATGAAATTAAAGAATATCAATATGATGAAGATCATTTAAGCGGAGAGCATATTATTGATCAGGTCGATATGGACGCTAAAGATATTTTTAAAACATTAGTTTTAAAAGGAAATAATGGCTATCTAGTTTGTTGTATCCCGGTTTTAGAACAAATTGATTTAAAGAAACTGGCTAAGCTTTCAAATAATAAAAGTGTCGAAATGATTCATATGAAAGATTTATTAGGAGTAACTGGTTATATTAGAGGTGGTTGTTCACCAGTAGGAATGAAGAAAAAGTTTCCAACTTTTTTTGATTCATCAATTGATCAATGCCAAAATGTGGCTTTAAGTGCCGGTAAACGTGGGTATCAAATGATCGTAAATGCTAAAGAACTATTAAATTATTTAGATGCCCAAGTTGGTGATGTGATTAGGAGATAGAAGATGATTCAATGTTATTATGGTACTGGTAAAGGGAAGACAACAGCAGCTATTGGACAAGCGATTCGATTAGCTGGTGCTAATAAAAGAGTGTTGTTTATTCAATTTTTAAAAGATGGTAATAGTAGTGAAATTAAAATGTTAGAACGTTGTG
Organism: Erysipelatoclostridium sp. An15; assembly: GCF_002160675.1. Taxonomy (NCBI): domain Bacteria; kingdom Bacillati; phylum Bacillota; class Erysipelotrichia; order Erysipelotrichales; family Coprobacillaceae; genus Thomasclavelia; species Erysipelatoclostridium sp. An15. Next base: position 4,207 of record NZ_NFLA01000051.1, on the reverse strand, counting down.
GGATAAAAGTATTATTTAAAAAAATGCCACAGATGTTTGTTGATATGCAAGATCCTAAGATGATTAAACAAGTTAGTAATATGGAAAATGAATTATTTGATATGATAGATGAAAGTTATGATGCTATTGTATTAGATGAAATTTTAGATGTAATTACATTAAGTTTAATTAATGAAGGTAAGGTTTATGATTTGTTAGTGAAAATGAAAGATAGTCATGAAATTATTTTAACAGGACGAATGCCAAGTCATAAAATCAAGCCGATTCTTGATTATTCAAGTGAAATTAAAAAACATAAACACCCATATGATTTAGGAATTCAAGCTAGACATGGGATAGAATATTGAATAGTTTTATTCTATTTTTTATTAAAAATCTGTTAAATTATACAAGCGCTTACATTACATTATTTTTACAAATAGGTACAAAAGTGTTTTTTGGGACTATAGCTATGATGTAAACGCTAACTTTTTGATAAAATTGTAACAATTTCGATACTAAAACAAGTAGTAAAATTAAATTGAATTTGCTATAATTAAAACAAGAGGTGAAAACAATGAGTTATAATGAAGAATATCAAAGATGGTTAAATTGTGAAAGTCTAGATCCATCATTAAAAGCAGAATTAGCAAGTATGAATGAAAAGGAAAAAGAAGATGCCTTTTATATGAATTTAGAGTTCGGTACTGCCGGAATGAGAGGGATTCTTGGAGCAGGAACTAATCGAATGAATATTTATACAATTAGAAAGGCAAATGTTGGTTTTGCTAAATATGTTGCTGGGCTACCAGAGGGGAAAGAAAGAGGGGTAGCTATTGGTTATGACAATCGCCATATGTCATATAAATTTGCAATTGAAAGTGCTAAAGTTTTAGCTACTTATGGAATTAAATCTTATGTTTTTGAAAGCTTAAGACCAACTCCAGAATTATCATTTGCAGTTCGTTACTTAAAATGTGCTGGTGGTATTATGATTACAGCAAGTCATAATCCAAAAGAATACAATGGTTATAAAATTTATGATGATACTGGATGTCAATTAATTCCAGAATGGGCTGACGAAGTTGTTGGTTACGTAAATGAAGTTAAAGACGAATTAGCTGTAGAAGTAGTAAGTGATGATGAAGCTTATCCATATATTAATTGGATTGGTGAAGAAGTTGACGAAGCTTACTATAAAGAAGTTATGGCAATTGAAATTAATCCAGGTATGGATAAAAAAGATTTCAAAATTGTCTTCTCACCACAACATGGTACTTCTAACTTACCAGTAAGAACATGTTTAACACGTTTAGGATATGATGTTGTTCCAGTATTGGCTCAATGTGCACCAGATCCAGATTTCACAAATACTGAATCACCAAATCCTGAAATTGCTTGTTCTTATGATCTTGCAATCAAAAAAGCTAAAGAAGTTGATGCTGATGTAGTGGTAATTTGTGACCCTGATGGTGACCGTTTAGGTGTTGTTGCTAAACACGAAGGTGAATATGTATTAATGTCAGGTAACCAAAGTGCTGCAGTTTACTTGGAATATATTTTAAGTGAACTTAAAAAACAAGGTAAATTACCAGACAATGCAGTAATGTATAATACAATTGTTACTAGTGATTTAGGTGAATTAGTCGCTAAATCATATGGTGTTGAAGTTGAAAAAACTTTAACAGGATTTAAATTTATCGGAGATAAGATTCGTAAATATGAAAAAACTAAAGAAAAAGAATTTGTTTTTGGATATGAAGAATCTTATGGTTGCGTAGTAAAAGACTTCGTTCGTGATAAAGATGCTGTTCAAGCAGTAGTTATGGCAGCAGAAGCTGGTAACTTCTATAAAAAACAAGGTAAAGATTTAATCGATGTATTAAATGAACTATATGCTAAACATGGAACATTTAAAGAAACTCAAATTGCATTAAGCAAAGCTGGTGCTGATGGAGCTAGAAGAATTAAAGAAATCATGGATAATTTAAGAAAAGATGCTCCAGCTAAAATTGGTGATTATGCTGTAGTTGCAGTTGAAGATTATCAAAGTAGCGAAAGAGTTGAAAATGGTACTACTACAACAATCGATTTACCAAAATCTAACGTATTAAAATATTATTTAGAAGATGGTTCTTGGATTGCTGCTCGTCCTAGTGGAACTGAACCAAAATGTAAATTCTATTTCTCAATTAAGGGAACTGATGCTAAAGACGCTAGTGACAAAACAGAAGTATTCCAAAAAGATATGATGAATATTATCGGTGAATAATACAAAAAGACAAAAAAACGTTGATTTTATCAACGTTTTTTTAATGATGTTCTGTAATTTCCGTTTATTTTCCGCTTATTTCCGTTTAAAAACATTATTTATGCATATTATTTAAGTTTGTTTAAGTCGAAATCAATAAGCTGAGCAACTTTTTGGTTCATAGAGTTTAATACATCTGCATAGATATCAGCAGTGGTAGATATATCATTATGACCAAGATGAGCGGATACAACTTTGATATCAACATTATTCATTAAAAGTAATGTTGCATTAACATGCCTTAAAAAGTGAACTGTTATATATTCATAATCAGTTCCTTTTTTTATTTTATTAAGACGAGTTCCAACACTATTACGATGGATAAAATCACCAAATGGATTACTAAAAACTAGATTTTTATCTTGATAGACATTTTTAAGATATACTTTTCTTTCATTTTGTTCTTCTTTAACCATTTTTAATAAGTTATATATACTATCAGATATTCCTAAAGTTCGATAACTATTTTCTGTTTTAGGAGGCCCCACTATAGCACCTCCTCTAGGAAAATTGACAGTTTTATTGATAGTGATAGTTCTTTTATTGAAATTAATGTTATCCCAAGTCAAAGCCAAAGTTTCACCAATACGCATTCCTGTATAAATCTGAAATCGGATAATAGCATTGTAGACATCAAATTCCTCCGTTTTATGTAAAATATCCTGGATTTGTTCAGGTTCAAGTGGTGGTAATTTCTTGCTTCTGTTTTTCTTTGGTTTGATAGCATTTTTGCATGGATTATCTTTAATCCATCCTTGTGTGACTGAGATATTCAACAGTCTGCTTAACATTGAATAAATTTCTTTGACATATGAGTCCTTATAATACTGTTTGGGTTTTAATGGTTTACCAGTCTTTGGATTAGTCATAATTGATATTTCATTTAGAAACATAGTGACTCTATTTGTGGTAATATCACCAATTCTAAGATGACCAAGTTTAGGTAAGATCTTTGAGTTAACAATATTTTCCATTCCGATAAAAGTAGCATCTCTTAAATTATTTGGAGCGTAGTAAGTTTTATACCAATCCCAAACTTCAGATAATCTTTTTTCTGAGCCAAGATTTTGTTGCTTTTCAAATTGAAATTGCATTTCAGTTTCAATTTCTTTAGCCATTTTTCTAGCTTTACGAATCCCCATATCTTTTGGAGGAGAAAATGTTTTGTATTTTCTTTTTTGAACATAGTTTCCTGCTTCATCAATTTGATATCCATCATAAACAGTAATATCGAAGGAAATTGATCCATCTTTCTTTTTTCTTTCATATATGCTCATATTAATCCTCCAATTGTTTGATGAATATTTTTAAATCAGACAAATTAACATTATTCATTTTTAGATTTTTTAATGTTGTTATAGAGTTGCTATCTAAAAGAAGAACTTTTGTAACAAAGTCATCATGATTTTGATAATTATCTTCTTTATAAATGTAATCAAGACTAACACCATATAATTGAGGTAGTAAACACAGAACTTTATTAGTAGGATTAAGTACATCTTTTTCATAGGCGCATAAAGTCTTTCTATTTAGAAAACCTAAAATTCTTTGGACATCAGCTTGACTATATCCAGCATTTAATCTAGCTATTTGTAAACGTGTTTTATATTCTTTTTTTGGTTTCATAATGTATACTCCTTATAATGAATTGTTGATTAGCAGATTATTTGAACAAAAAAATGAAAGAACGAGTCAAATAAAATTAATAAATATAATAAAACAGTTAAAATAAATTGAGAAAATAATATGCAAATTATCTTAACTGTTTTATTATTATATTTAAGGAGATCGACATACAAAAAAAAGAAAGGGTCATCGGATTGCCGTCCTACCTTCCTTTTTCCCAAAAACATATGTATGTCTTGTACATGACTATGATAACATTTAAAACACTTTCTTTCAATAATTATTCCCAGG
>NZ_NFLA01000050.1:0-17319 GCF_002160675.1 Erysipelatoclostridium sp. An15 | reverse complement strand
ATTATTCATATTTATTTAATATCACAGGTCCATCTTATCGAATCAAAGATAAATTAAATCCTAAAAAAACTGAGAACACTTAATTGCAACAAATTGGTCAAATTATCTTGACTTTTATACTAATACATATATCGTGAATTTTAATTGAAGTGACGAGTGACGGTGTGACGAAGACTTTGCTATACCGAAACACCGTCACACCGTCACCAATTTTATGATTCTTCGTCACCTTCATAAACCAATCTCATCAGTCTTGCCTTATTCGTTCTTGGTAAAATTTCATACTTTACGAACGAGTCTTTAAGAAAATCTTTATTTTTGGTTAAAAGAATTTGCAGTCCCTTTCCTCTTAGCTTTAATGATAATTTAGAACATAAAGTTTCATGAGATCCCTCATAAACTTTGTTTCTTACAATGAAGTTGATGACCTTACTGAGATTCTCGTCAATTTGTTCATCGAAGTCATTTTCAACAATTTCAAAAAGACACATCTCATTTTGACAGATTGTCAGTTCTTCCTCAGGAAAATCTTTTCCTTGAATTGCTAGCTGTCGGTTCTTGGATAAGAAATTTCGTTTAAATAAAACGATAATACTGTCTGCTCCCGCTATTAGCCCTCTGCTTCCATAAATGGAATCAAAAGGATGATTAGGATCTATTTCCTTTTTCACATGAGTGATTAGAATGATGGACAAATTATATTTAAAAGCTAGTTCATGATACATTGTTGATTCAGAATATTCCGAATCATAATCTCTATCTTTATTTCTTCTCATCTTTGCAAAGGTATCGACAACGACTACTCTCAAATCCTTATTGACTTCTAACTCTTTTTGAATTCTTTTTTCTAAATCAAAATAATTGTCAGACTTCAGCACATCAATAACAAGATTATCCTTTTCTTCAATCTTCATTGTTTTCAATCGCTTTTGTATCTTATTCTTATGATCTTCAAAAGCTAAATATAAGGCTGTTCCTTGCTTCACATTTTTACCTAAGAATTTTTTACCACTTGCAATTGCATCAGCCAACTGTAATCCAAAGAATGTCTTTCCAGTTTTTTGCGGAGCTCCAATCAAAGTCAAACCAATAGGAATCATATCTTCCACAATATCCTGTTCTTCTTTTATATCGGATGATAATAATTCTTTTGCAGTAAACCTTCCGCCATATTCAACATCTCTTTTCGTTTGAATAAAGCCTTTATCATAGCTTAATGCACTTGAACATATGTTATTGACTTCTTTCATCTCTAAAGATGGGAAGCAACGCTTCTCATTTTCTTTAGCTATACAAAGTCTAATCGATTCGTCATGAAACCCTTTCTTCTGTAGATAGCATGCCATTTTAAATAAATAATCATTTCTCTTTCCTTCTTGAATCAGACAGCAATCATCTAATGACTTCGTTGTGTCTTTCTTCGTTTTAGAAAGAAAATCATACACTGCATCATTTGCTTCAGCTATCGGCAGATCATTGACCCATGCATAAGATTTATCGTCAACAACACTAGGAGGTGCTAATACATATCCACCATCACCTCGAACATCTATGCCTTCCATTAAAGCAATCGAGTTACGAACTTCTCTGTCTACCTTATAATAGAAATGATATCCATCATTGCAAGTCTTCGCTACTTTTGTTTTAGGAAAGGTGGCAAGAAATGGCTTTAATTGTTCCATGCCATTCTTGCCTTTTTTACAATCAACATCAATAACAATCAAACCATTTCCAGTTTTCAATCCAATATTATATGAGGGATTATGATTCCACCAATTTTGAACTTGTTGTAGGTCATTAGTTGCCTCACTTTTCCAAGATTTTAGGACTTGCTCACTTTTGGAATTGACATTTAACGGAAATATTTTAAAATGATTTTGAGCATAGTTTAAAGCATCATTTAACATAGGATTCATTAGCGTGGCTCCTTAGTTGCTTTAATCTTTGCTTTTTTATTTTCTATTAATCCATGAATGGTTTTGATTAATGTTTCCATTACAATCAATTCATCTAATGTCAATTCCTCTAGTGATGATATTTCTAATAAGTGGTTCGTAAACAACTGAAGATAATTACGAAGATTTTTAAACAAATAAGGATTTGGAATCACTGTGATTTCCTTATCAGTGCTGCATGCAATTAAATAATCTTGTTTTGTTAAACCAGATAGTTTTACTTTTGCATTTAAGACTTCATCTTCTTGTGGAGAAACCCTAAAAGCAATCACTTTAGAACGATATCTGCCTTGCATATCTTTGTTTTTAGCTGACACGACTAAATACCTCCTCTCGTTCATTTTCAAGCTTATCGGCAATTTCCTGTCCTCGTGCAGGGAATAAATGAGCATATCTATAAGTAATCTCAATACTTTCATGTCCAACACGATTGGCAATCGCTAAAGCCGAAAATCCCATTTCAATCAATAAAGATACATGTGAATGTCTAAGGTCATGAATACGAATACGTTTTACACCAGCTTCTTTACTTCCTCTATCCATTTCATGATGTAGCCATGATTTTGTAATTGGAAAAATACGATCATTTTTACCAATACGATATAAACGGCTGATATAATCTTGCATTTCTTCAGCTAGGAAAGTAGGAATAGGAATAATGCGATTACTTTTTACTGTTTTTGGATCAGTAATAACATCTCTCCCTTTGATTCTTTGATAAGATTTATTTATTCTTAATGTTTTCTTTTCAAAATCAAAATCGGAAGGTGTTAACGCAAGTAATTCACCCATACGAAGTCCACACCAATATAACATTTCAAATGCATGATAACTGCAGTCTTTATCCATCATAACTTCAGAAAACTTCAAGTACTCTTCCTTTGTCCAGAAATTCATTTCTTTTGTTCTTTCTTTGCCCATATTACCTGCATTTCTTGCCGGATTAGTAGCTAAGCCATATCTTTTACAAGCATGATTAAATATAGCACTAAGCTGATTATGAATTGTTTTAAGATAAACTGGAGAAAAAGGTTCTTGATTTTCATTACGATAAGCTAATAACTCATTTTGCCATTGGGTAACATCTGAAACCGAAATCTCATTCATTTTCAAATCTTTGAAATAAGGTAAAATCTTATCGTCAATTAAACATATTTTCGTCTGCATAGTATTTTCTTTAATTCGATTTGATAAATCATTAATATAGATTTCAACAAAATCGCTGAAAGTCATATCTAAGTCTTTAGCGTCTTTTAAACGTTCACTAGCAAGAAACTTTTCTGCTTCTTTTTTGGTTTTAAATCCTCGTTTTACTGTACGTTTCTTTTCTCCTGTATATTTTCTTTTAAAATAACTTACATACCATTTCCCATTCTTATCTTTATAAGCTGGCATTTTCTTTCACTTCCTTTGCACCATATAATCTTTCTTCAAAATAATCTCGACTAACACGTCCTTTCAATGTGATATAGCCTTTGCTTTCAAGTTCTTCATTCAGTTTTCGAATTAATTTGTAAGCATAAGCCTCACTCATTCCAGTAACAGCGACAATATCTTCAGCTGTCATAAATAAACTGTTTTTCATTTTATCTTCTCCTTTCTATTGACCTATATATCGGTCAATTACAATTGCATTATAACATCACTTTTTTACGAAATCAATAATATTAACCTATTTTTCGTTCAATTTTATTTCAATATTGAACTTTTTCTGGTATAATAGCTTTGTAATCCATTTTATATACTGAAATCATAAATTACATTATTTTATTATTCATGATGGTAATTTTTACAAGAAGGAAGGTGTCACAGTGTCATTTGGATCACAATTAAAACGAATCCGAAAGTTTAGAAATTTAGACCAGGCAGAACTAGGAGAAAGTATTGGACTTTCAAAACGTTCAGCATATTCAACGATTTCCCAATATGAACGAGGAGCTAAGAAACCTAGAAGTAAAGAAACAATCTATAAACTTGCCGAAGCTCTTGAAGTTTGTCCATTCATGTTAGAAGAACCAGATGTTGAACATGGAGAAAAAGTGATTCATGTATTATTCTGGTTAGCTATGCATTACGGCTTGGAAATTGATGAATTAGATGGACAGCCAATATTTCGTTTTAATCAAAACAAATTTGGTGTAGTAAAAAATGATGTATTACTCGATCAGCTTCAGGATTGGTTAAAATTTTCAAAAGGTGAGAAGTCTGGTTTATTCGAAACTGCTAGACTTTATGATTGGATGTTATCTTATCCTATTAATGATGATAGTTTTATTTCCGATGAATTAGATTTTGATTCAATGGAAAATTTCGAAGAAGCTTATAAAAAAGCATTACATAAAAAATACGTTTCTAAAGTGAAAGTGGAAGATAATGATTAATCTTCCTTTTTTTATTCATCATAACCACACTTGACGCATCATGAGTAAAACACAAATACAAAAAAAGAATAGTAAAGTAATGTTATAAAGTGTATCAAAAGTGTATCATTCAAGCCTAGAAAAACAAAAAAAGCTCGATTTTATCGAACTTTTTTGTGTTTAATATACTATTCGAACTCTGTTCCTTTGAATTGATTTCCTGTCTTTTTTATAGTTTTTCATGTATATTTTTCTCTAATTTATATCATATATCTCTATTATTCTATAAACATTTATTTTTTGTACTCATTATGTACTCGTAATGAGTACTCTCTGAGTACATCTGTAAAACTAGGTAATAATGATTTTAATGCATTCTCATTTACTTTATAATCTTGATCAGTACTCTTAATATAATGATTGTATTTAACTATCATAATTAAATTTTTAATCCCTATATTATTTTACTATTTCTTTTCCATCATAAATACATTAACATGACTATTATCTCTTTCCTAATAAAATAAAAATTACAACAAAATTTGTGTTAAATCAATAGCACAATTGGAACAGAAAATATCATTATCCAATTTATGAGCTAGTCTATTCCAATAATTTTCATATTCTTAATCTTTGAGTTTTTCATTTAGCAACTTTACCAATTCTTTATCAAAAATATCTTCCTCCAATTTATTTAATGAATCAGTTAATACAAGTGTTGCTTGACATTAAGAATCAGTTGAAGAATTATAGTAAAAGTTATGCCATTATTATCAAGTATATTTTTTATGTTTTTCAATATTGTATTAAAATATGATAGAATTAATTATATCAGTTAACACGAAAGACTCTAATGAAATCTAGAAATTATCACAACAAATGGAGGTAAACATGTTAAATACAAATTTAAATTCATTAAAAAAAGAAATCGATAATCTTATTAACGAATTAATTAAAAGTGTTAAACAATATAATCCTATCGATTTATTATATTGTTTAAAATCAATGGAATTGGTTCCTTCCGCTTCTGAATATAATGAAGAAACATTGATAACAAAACAAGACCCTCTTCAAACAAATATGATTGAATATTTTACAAGTCTATTAACTGCCATAGAAATTACTGATTACAATAACAATAATATTGATGAAACAATCATTTATGATTTTTTATCAAAATACAGAGAAATCATGTCACTAATAAATCAATATTTTTTATTGTATTCTACTAGCAAAGAATTCGAACGTGAATATAGCGATGAGGAAATTGATTACATTTATAACCGTTTTATTTATTCTAATGTAAACGGGAAACGATATCAATGCTTTGAAAAAATTTTTTACAAAATAATGCTAACACCTCACACTGATGAAATTGAAAAAATTTTTAATGTAAATAAGACAGAATTTTTTGCTGGCATGGATAAGATTATGGAAAAATCTTGTGGTTCTATGTTTTTTAACGGAATAGAATTAATGAAAGAAGTCTGTGATACTCTAGAGGAAAAAGGGTTCTCTTTAGATAACTCAAGTACAGAATTTATTTCTGACGAAAAGAGAAGTAAACTTACTGAAGCATTTTCTTCTGAACAATACAGAATAAACCCTCAGTTAATCTGGAATAATCAATTACTAGATTCTCTTTCTTTACACTTTGGAGAAAATAAAATATTTTTTGAGGGAAATTATTCAGGATGGCCTATAAATAATACTTTACATAAATATCGTCCTATTTTAAAATTTGATGATAGTTATTATTGCTTTAACTACTATAATTTTGTAGATAATTTTTACAGAACAATTTATAAAGCAATCATTAAAAATGATAAACAATATACACAGAAATGGCAAATAAAACAAAAAGAAATTACCGAGACATATGTAGCAAATATCTTCAAACGTATTTTTCCAGACGCGATTGTACTCCAAGATAATTACTTCTTTATAAACGGAATTAAAAGTAATCGTAGTGAAAATGATTTAATTGTTTCATTTGACAAATCCCTTTTTATCATAGAAGTAAAAGCAGGAAATTTTACACCAGATAATCCATTTGTAAATTTTTCATCTCATAAAAAATCTATAACTGATTTAATTGAAAAACCTGATGAACAATGTACAGCACTTCTAAGTTATTTAGAAAAACATCAAGAAATATACAACGAAAGCAATGATGTCAAATATTTAATCAATATTAGCGATTATACAAAGGTGTTTTCAATATCAGTTACATTAGAAAACTTTAATGAAGTATCATCCATTATCGAAAAATTTGAAAACATTAAATTTACTAGAGGAAACTTTCTAATCTCAATAGATGATTTAAATATTTATTCAGATTATTTTACCGATTGTCCTTTCCTATTTTTAGACTACTTGAATTATAGATATAAAGTTACTGAATTGAATAGATTACATGTAAATGATGAACTTGATTATCTAGGACTATATTTATCTTATCGAGATTTTATAAACAAAATAGACGACATGATCAACGAAGAAAAACTTGATGATGTAACCAATATTTTTGTCGAAGACGCAAGAAGCGAATTAGACATCTATTACGATAGTAAACAAACACCAATTGCACCCCCTAAACCTAAACCGATTTGGATTGAAGAATCGATGGAAAACTTGATAAACTTAGTTTATAAATCAACCCACAAAAAAAAGCATCAACTTCTTCATCTACTGCTTGAAGCAGCATATCAAACACATTCTATACAAAACTCTTATTTACAACATGTCTTTAACAAAATTAAATTCAGTAGATCAAAAGTTGAAGATGACCTTTTTATATCCACTATATCTATTGATTCTTCTGAAATTAATTTAGCATACTCATATGTTAAATTAAACAAACAAATTATAAATGTGGCTAAAATGCGTTCTTTAGCTAAACTTAAACTAAATCATTTGGATGAATCCTTTATTATATTCTTTAAGCTAAACAAAATGGGAAAACTCATAGAAATCAAAATTGAATATGTACAATATTCAGACATTAAAAATAGAAACCAAAGAAAACTAGATGAAATCGGCAAAAAAATATTTAATCTTAGGAAAGAAAATTTAATGCAAAAACTCCATGTTTCTTCATATCCTGATACTGAAACTTGTCCATGTGGTTCTAAAAAAAGTTATATAGAATGTTGTAAACCAAAGGGATTATAATTCTATTCTCACAATAAGTTATAGTATCACCTGAATATTTCACTTTAAAAATCGAATAGTGTTACTTGTTTGATGTCATCTTTTTAGTGAAATACTCACAGAAACCAGTGGCGCAACATATAAATCTGTTATTTGATAAAATAACGCCCCTTCGTATTTATCTGCAATTTTATCTATACCTTCTTGTATTTTACTAAACTCAAGTGCTGAAGAAAATCTTAAACTTCCTTCATTAATATATTTAGTCATACATCCTTGTTTTCCAAGTTTCACAAAAACCTTTGGGAGAGGAGCTCTAGTATCTGTAATCTTATATTTTTCATTCATAAATACATCCTCCTTTTCGTTTGAAACATATAACTCTTTTGTAGTCAAAACAAATTAAAACTAACACCAATTACCAAAAAAGCACCTTAAACAGGCACTTTTTCAATACGTCTAAACCACTCGGTACTATTCTACCTACTCGAACTCGCTTCCTTTCAATTGGTTTTCTATCTTTTTCATACTATTTTATACATATTTTTATCTATATTTTCCCAGATATCTCTATTATTCGAGAAATATTAATTCTTTGTACTCATTTTGTACTCACCATGAGTACTCTTTGAGTACATATCTTTTTACAATAGATAATACTATTATTCGGGTATACTATCATCTTTATTTCTTAATTCTTCACTTTTTTGGTTTAATTCTTTAATAACCGACTTCACAAGTTTAATGCAATAATTCATTAATCTATACGCTTCTTTTTGCTTAGAATCTAATTCCTTGTGTAATTCTATTTCATACTCTTGATCAGGGCATTCAAAATTATCATTTACATCATAATCCAATAAGTTAAAAAAATCTTGAGAGTTAATTACTTTTTCCGTTATAGATACAGTTAATGTTTTACTACCGCATGAAATAACTGAGTTATAATTTTCATCAATTTTTACTGTTATTTCTTTTGTCATATCTTTTCCACCTCTTTCTTATTACATCTACTCCTCCATCCAAAGTATCTGCAATATCTTTCAAAATATTAATATTTTCATCTTGGTATTCTAATGCTCCGTTATAAGCAACTATACCATCTTCATCATTTTTTAAAACGATCACATTGTCTACATCTAGATTTACAACTAACTCAGGTTTATGTGTAATGAACAAAACTTGTTTTTTATCAGATATTTTTCTAAAAATATCTATTAAATCTGATGTGATTTTATTTTGGGAAACATCATCTCCCGGCTGATCAACGATATACATTTTATTGTTTAAATCATAGGACAATAGATCTAAATAAATTAATGCATTTTTTCCCGGTGAATTACCACTCAACTCAGAATCTTCTTCTTTTAAGATCGCATAATCTATTTTCAAAATATCGGATTTAACATAATCTTTTACACATTGTTTATATGCTATATTAATGTCTTTCCCTTCATCTAAATATTTTTTTATTTTTGTATCAGCACAGGAGTCAATAAAGTTATCATTATCTACTTTCGAAAGGTATGATAATTTATTATTATTAGAAAAAGGATACATTAAAATGTCTTCTATAATTTCCGATGTAATTTTTGAAACAACTGTTCTAGTTATAAATATATAACCATTTAATGGATTCTCCTCTTGTTTTATAAGGATATCTTTATAATCAAATAATATATCTTCATTTTTTGTATTTATTTTATCAATATAATCTACTATTCGTTGCTGAAAACTAATTAAATCTGTATTGAAATTATTTCTTTTTCTTTCTTGATCTTGAACGATTTTATTTACTGCTTTCTCGTGTGATTCAAAGACTTTATTTATTGTTGAGCATATTGAATTATGTATCTTCTCATCGATTTTTAATTTCTCATACTTTTTCTTCATTTCTTGATATTTTTCGATACTTAAATTTATTATCTTAATATCTTCTTCTAACAAATCTTTTGTATCACGTAATTTTTTTAATTGATTTAAAACATTTTTGATATTATCTATAATTTGAGAATAATCTTTTGTTTTACAAACTATATTTGAAACAGCATGAAGTTGATAATTATTGTCCTCAACATCTGCGGGAATATCTAAATCAAAGTTTAAATTTCTTTTCGCATTTTTTAATTGATAATTGTTTTTTATTTTATTTAAAACTCTATCAATATATTTATCAAATATTGCATCATATGAGTCAATAATCAAATCGTTAAAATGTTTTTGAAATTGTGGATAATTATTAAGACTATTATTATCTTGGAACAACTTTCTTATATTACCTTGCCTATCAAAATGGATAGATTTGAGTAATTTTTGATCTATAGGAACTACTGATATTTCTTTCGATTCACAATATCTCTTATATCCTTCTTTTCTTGTTTTATCAATTTTTGTCAATTTGGGATTATATAAGTATTCAAGAATTAAACTTTTCCCAATAGAATTATCTCCAATAATTGCATTTAATCCCGAAGAAAGTTCTAAATCAACTACCTGGTTCTTTATATTTAAAGATATTTTATCTAAGTATGGTTTTCTAATATCATAGTATGCAGTAGTAACTCTTCTACTTTCTGTTAATGCCATTACTAATCCTTTAAATGTTGGTAAACTTTTTATATAAGAATATCTAATATCACTTTTATCAGTCTTTTTCTGTTTTGGATATACGGTCCAGTCATGACAATCTGTACCAGTTATATATCTCATATTTTTAAGATCTTTCTCATTTTGATAACTTTTTAGAATTCCTTCTATTCTTCCACTTCTAAATTCTAATGCATCAAAATATTCACAATTAACAATATAGTCAAATTGTTCCTCACCCACACCAGCCAAATTTTCATTTTGGTTTTCTACTCTTATCCCACTTTTTTGATGAGCAATTAATACTACATTAAGATTAATATCAGTAATAATACTTCTAAACGTTGAAAATTTATAAGCATTAGGCTTCTTTTCTTTATTATCAAATTTATATTTTTGCAGAATTTTTTCAATATCTTTCAATTTATCTTTATTAGTATCATCAAATATCGCAATCACATGAAACCTTGCTCCATTTTCAAAAACATCGAATTCAATGCCTGGTAGTATAGATTGTAAAGTCTTGCACAAACTCATGTTGTTAACTAATGTATCATACAGATCAAAATTAAAAACGTTATGATCTGTTATTGCAATCATATTCACTTTTTCTTTTTCTAGTTTTCCCATTAAAATAGGGATATTTTCCTTTGTATTGTTGCTGACTAAATCGCCGTCTTTTTTGCTATACTCACTATGTATATGCAAATCTACCTTTATCAAACTATTTACTATTCTATTCATTTTCTATCCTACCTTATTTTCAATTATCTCTTTTTCATAGCAATTTTTTTAATCATATGAATAATATAAAGTCTTAACATCAATTTGAACTTTTATTACTTCAGGTAATTTGTTCTATTCCATAATATTTATTTTTTAAATCGTGGATCGTCTGCAAGAGTCATAATTCCGCTTAATTTTTTTGGATCTGTTAATAAATCCGCTATTACGCCAAACATTGCAGCATTGCTTTGTTCTTTTTCTTTACTTTCTAATGCATTCTTATGTTCTAATTCCAATAATTCAAGCTTATGTTTATGATCTTGATTACTTTTTTCTATTTCAAAATTATGCTTTTCCTTTAAGGATTCTATATCAATTTCATGTTGCTTCATCAATTTTTCAATTTCATGTTTATTACTTTCTTGCAATTTCATAATTTCATCTTTTGCTTTTTTACATGTAATAACATATGTTACAATTCCGCTAATAAGAGCGGGAATACAAGAAGTTATCAAAATACTAACAACAGATTCCATTCATATACCTCCATCAATCCATTGGTTTTACATTTTCTTCTATAAACGTAATTTCTTCATTTGAAAGATTATATTTTTTATAAAGTTGTTGATCTATTTCAGAAATAGATTTTGACCAAACGATATCAGAATCTAATGAAAAATCTTGTATTGGTACATACTTCCATACTGCTTTTTTATTATCTTGAGTTACTTTTAATATTCCTAATAATGCCCTAGCAAACTTAGTTTTTAAATATTTCAAGAGTGCTTTAGCTTCATATGAAGTTTCAAATGCACCAATACTTATAAATGTTTGAGTATGCCCCATTGCAGGCTGACCTATTTCAGGAGAAGATAAAACCTCACCAAAAGAACCTGATCCATTTGATTTTGGCAAGATAACTTTCCATTTCATTAAATTATCATGAAGTTCTATGTATTCTTTTTTAATCCACATACATACCCTGGTATTTGATTTTCTTCCCATTATTTTGACGTATTCAACTTGATCGTGAGGTTTCTCTGAAAAGAACACAATATTTTCAAGCTTATCAAAAATATTTGATGTTAGATCATAGTCGTGGCCTTTACTCAAAATACCATTGTTTTCATCTATGTATCTTATATTAGAATAATCTTCATGCAATTTTCTTCTAAATTTATAGCTTTCAGGTGCATACACTATATCAGAGATAAATTTTGTAGCATTATTAATAATTTTTTCCTTAATAGTACGTAATTCATTATAATGAGTAAATACACCAATTGCCCCATAATTCACATTTTTATTTCTTAAGGTAATAGCTACGCCACCTTTAATATCTACATTCGGAAACACATCTGTACTATTAGCCGTATAATATACTACCTTAAAATGTTCATCATTTAATACTTTATTATTCCAATCCTTTGGTGTTTTTCCTGCATTGAATAAAAATCTTGCAGGTGTAATGAATGTTACTTTATCTGAAATATTAAATGAAGTATCCATAAACAAATGATATACAGGTTTATCACTTGTGCCTTCTGTTGATTCTTGATAAGGTGGATTACCTACTATAGCATCAAACTTCATTTGACCATTTTCTCCTTTCTTCCAATAACTTGATTTAAGCACACGCTCAATAAATTGTTGCGGTTTATTTTCCATATAATTAATCAAGTCATCAAAATAGTGTGCATTAATTTTTATTTTTGAATATCCCGCTAACGTTCTTTGAGTTATATGTTTAGCCATTGGTGTTTTACATATTACAAATACATTATTTTGGATTGTGTCATTCCATATTCTTCTTTCTAATTCTATTGTAAATTCATCATCGTTATAATCTTTACATTTAGCTCGATAAATACTATATGTAACATATAATGGATAAAGTCCTGTCTTTGAATTGATTTCTAAAATTTGAGCAGATGTATTACTAAATGTATCATCAGTTACTTGACCTCTATCAACAAATCGAGGTTTATCAAGTTCGTGTTCATGATTTTCATCCCAGAAATCATAACCGCCTAAAGTATTTGACATGTGTAGATTAACTACTTTCCAAGGCGTTAAAACGGTTTCTTTATCAGGATTTTTAAAATTTGAGAATAATGAAGCAATCTTTTTGACACGCTCTGTTGGTTCAAGTGTATCGGCCTCACGTGCAATATTCCTGATTCTTCTACCAGCCGCAATAAATACATCCTCGTCATAATATTTCTTAAACTCTTGAAAAGCTTCTTTTGTGACACCTGTCGGCATGAATTCATTCCACGAAGAATCATCTACTTTTTCAATAAATCTTTCTAAGGTGATTTCCTCATCGTATGGAACATCAGCACCATAAATAAGTAATGGCATACGTATAGAAATCCCTCTTAATATTGAAATTGCATCGTTACGTACTTTCTTTTTCTTCTTTAATTCTTCTAAGAATACCTTTTCTTCTTCAGTTAATTCCTTTTTAGGTTTCTTCTTTAATTTCTTTTCCTTTTCATATTCTTCGTTAGTTAAACCTTGATCATTCACAGTAATATCATTTTGCTTGCTAGCTGCTTTTGATTTACCAATAATTCCTTTTAACTCATCAAATTTCTTAATATCAAGTTCATCTAATTTTAATAATTCATCATTATATAAATTACTATCATCAAAGCCATTACGAACTACCTTATCAGCATACGCTTTTTTTAATTGTTGTAACAATCTATCAGCTTGATATTCTTTCATTTGCGATCCAGAAATTGAAATTACAGGACAGTAATTTAAGAATTTTCCTAATATTTGTTTATCTCCATCAGTGGTTTTACCTGCTTTTGAAGATACGGATACAGCTTGTGATACCATTTTTAATGTACGATCTGGTGCAAAATCAAATACATACGCTGTTTCTTTTATCATACCATTCTTATTGCATGGAGACTGTACTCTAAATATTGTTTGTAAATAGTTTGCAGCAGAAGTAGAATATGAACCAGCAAGCATAAATACAGCTGTCCATTCCTTAATTGTTACACCTGTTGTTAACTTTCCACACGATAAAGTAATAGTATATGTATCATTTTTTTCGGCTTCACTAATAGCATTTTTTACACTATTTAGTGCATCAGCAGATTCTTCATCATCACTTCCAGCTACATTTATAATATTAAACTGTCCATTGCCAAATACTGGATGTTTCATCATTAAACTCTTCAAAGCTCTTGCTTCACGTACTCCTGGAACCATCCAAAGAGAATGTTTAAACAATTGACGATACTCCTCTTTTGAATAAGGATAACTATTCTTATCATCAAGTTTAGTCATTAGATTTAAAAATGACCAAATATCATTTTCATGAACAAAATCACCTATTTTCGCAGTTACAGGCATTTGTGCATAATCAAATTTGAAGTCTCCTGTCCACGTTCTAAAAAATTCATGAAAATTAAAAGCTTTATCTTCATAAGTAATATAATTACTATTATGCAATAGTTCTCCAAGATCATATGTATATATACGCAATTCTGGTAATTCTTCATAAGGATTAGAATCTCCAAAATGGAGTTTGTCCCATTCTGATTTACATTCCTGTTCCATTATATAATCCCATGTATATATAGATTCTTCATCGTATTCATCTAAAATGTTGAAAGGAGTTCCTGATAAAGCTAATAGCTTCGTTTTTTTAAGTTCTTCTTTGACAATAGCTTTAATGGTTTCATCACCTAAAGTCGTTTTAGTTCCTTCATGAGCTTCATCTACAATAACACAGTCCCAAATTGTATTGAATATTTCATCATTCTTTCCAAATTTTCCACCAACAGCTTCAGACCCTCTAAGATCTTGAATCGATGCAAAATACACAAATCCTTTACCTTTATTATTCAAAGTATTCACATCATATCCATTTGACTTTGAACCATACAAATAATCGGTATCATAAAAAATCTTTGTAAAGTCCTCATACCATCCATCATTGACAACTGGTCTATGAGTAAGAATGATTGTTTTTTTAAATCCACAACGTTTTATTACTTCTAATGCACTTAAAGTTTTTCCAAATCTCATTTTTGCATTCCAAAGCATGCGATCATGCTTATTAAATTGTTTAACTGTTCTTTCAATCGCATCTTTTTGTTCTGGTCTGAATATGATCGGAACATACTTACTTGTTTTAGAATTACTTAAATTGGCATAATTCTTCTTTACTGCTTGAATAGCCTCTATTGCAGTATCTTTATCTATACGGTACCATTCACGCCCCGTACTACCATCAATTTTCACTTTTTTAATATTTGAATTTTCTAAAACATGATGTACTTCATGATCTCTAAATGCTTTTAATTGAACACTTCCATCTTTCGAATGTTCTTCTTTAATAGCTAATTCAGTATGTAATAATACAGGAGTTACCCCTACAGTGTTTGTATAACTCTTGATTCTCTTTAAAGCAGCTTGATTCAATTCTCTACAATTAGGTGAAAGTTTATCAATCGAGGAGTCCGTATAAACAGTTGCATCTCCAATTTTTATTAGCCCCTTATGCTTTTCATCATTAACTGTAAAAGCATAGATAACCTTATAATTAAATGCATTTTTAAACTGTATATTATCGTTGCTTTCCATTACTTAACTCCTCCATTCATTATACTTTTAAATTCTATACTTGTATTTGCTCTCCAATCATATATTTTACATGGAATTGGTTCTTTTTCCGAGATTTCTTCATTATCCAAGAAATCAAAAATAGACAATTGTGTATTAACTCTTTCACGCTCACTATAAGGAGCATTCAATGTTATGCCATCCATTTGCCATAGATTCCATGAAATTATTTTTGCAATGGTCAAAAGTTGCTCTTCACTAGGTTTATGAGAGAACTTATACTCCATGTTTTCAATAAATGTGTAAAGCAAATTTTCTCTAGCAAGTAGCAAGCTATCTCCCTGGTATTCATAACCATATGTACTTTCATAAGCTCTTTTTACCCACTCAAACCAATCTTCTTCACTTACTGTATTTTCATTAACAACTCGAAACTTTCTATCTAATAAACCTATTCTGTCTTCCAGCGGTATTTCCTTACCAGTGACAGTATCATATCTACTTACTAAATAAGGTGCTTCTCCACAGCTTATTTCTAATCTTCTAGCATCAACATATTTTCTCCAATTTTTATTTGATGGAAAAACGATATTTTCTTTATTTGTAATCCATGTTTGTCCTACTGTTTTATTAAAAACATCTTTACGACAAAACCATGCTTCATCAATTAAATTGTTTTGTTCATTACACACCCATGAAGGAGTAAAAACTTCTGCTTTTTCCTTCGTTCTTTTCGTCTGATCCTCTAATGTTTTCGCAACTCTTGGCGAAATAATATGAGAGTTTTTTCCAGTAATAAGATCTTTAGTGATAGGTTCTTGTGGATAATATGCATCACCAAAGGCAATATAATGATCTGTTGCCCAGCAAATATTTTTCTTTGTTGTTCTATCCTTTAACAGTACATTAAAAACCTTTACCGACATATTCATTAACTCTTCTTCAATAATATCAATCACAGTGATTCACACCACCTTCATCTTTTAAATTATCTTTAACGTATTCAATCAAATCTCCAAAATCACACTCTATATAATGACATATCCTTTCTAAAACAGCTAATGACACTTCTTGATTTTTTCTCATCCTTGTCATTGTATTTGGTGCAATACCTGCTCCTTTTCTTAATTCGGAAGCACTCATATTTTTATCAATCAATAACTTCCATAATTTATTATATGAAATAGCCATAATGACCTCCTGTAAATATTATTATATCCTTTTATCATTAGTTAAATCAACATAAAAACTCGCATATTGATGCGAGCTTTTATAAACGTGATAAGTATTTTTTATCTTATATTAAGAAACTCATCAAACAATGTTTCTTCAGCACTATTTTTTATGTTGTTCATTTCCTGCACCCATCTCATTTGATCTTTTTCTTTTAGTTCTTCATTGACACTTCTTTCTTCCATAAGTTGCTTTACTAATACATTATATCGATCATTCATCTGATGATCCATTGATAACAGTTCATCATTTAGCTTATTTTCTGCAAGTAACGCTAGATAATGTGCTTTATAATTTTCTTTTAAATGTTTCAAATACATTCGTCCAAATCTTGTTAAATTAGGTAATGATTCTTCTTGTTTTAGAACTGGAAATTCATAATCTCCTACTTGTTGGTACTTCATTTCTTTCATCTACTTTTCCTCCTAACGTGACTGTTCTCTTTGTTTTATTTTCTTCCATGCGATACGTTCTACATCATCTTTAAAGCTTCTATTTCGAATGTTATCACATGCTTTGACTTCCATTCTTAACTTTTTAATTGCTGGTGTAAATTGTTTTGCTTTTGCTGACCACTCATCTTTTTCCTCTTCGCTAGTAGCTTTCATTCGACGATAATAACAGTATTTTCTTTCTTTGATTAGTTTATCTAATTCATTCTGTTTTACTTGTTGATAGTCATCCAATTGGTTTATATCTTCAATTTTGTTATGATA